>NZ_CAXBOC010000213.1:0-8574 GCF_963976465.1 uncultured Cyclobacterium sp.
GGTGGCCCAAGAGATTTGGATTCACTTTTTTCTGTTGAGGAAATCAAAGCAGATTTTTCCAATTATGAAATTTTGCAGCTGGAAGAAAAAGAAGTGGAGTTGGGAGAGGGCTTGTACCACAATGGTAAGGGGTCGGTCATTAGGTTTGTAGGGAAGAAAAAGTAAGACTGGCCTAGACGAGAAATTTTTGAGTACTACTAAAAAATTGTAATTCATTTAAACCATAAAAAAAGGCTGCTTTCAAAAGCAGCCTTTTTATGTTACATGTTTTTTACTTCTGCAACGAGTTCGTTGAGTACCTTTTTGGCATCCCCAAAAAGCATTCGCGTCTTGGGTTCAAAGAAAAGTGCATTTTGAATTCCGGCATAACCCGAGCTCATGCTTCTCTTAATTACAATTACATTGGAAGCTCTGTTGACTTCCAATATAGGCATTCCATAAATAGGGCTTGATGGATCGTCATTGGCTGCAGGGTTAACCACATCATTGGCACCGATTACCATGACAACATCTGTATTGGGCAACTTCTCGTTCATGTCATCCATTTCGATAAGCTTGTCATAGGGGACATCTGATTCGGCCAATAATACGTTCATATGTCCCGGCATTCTACCTGCCACAGGGTGAATACCATACAGAACTTCTACACCCTTTTCTTCTAGAATTTTTTCTAAATCATGTACCGCATGCTGTGCCTGGGCAACCGCCAAGCCATAACCCGGTACAATCACTACTCTTTTGGCATAAGCCATTAAGATAGAAGAATCATAGGCATTGATTTCTTTGGCCACTTGTTCGCCATCCACTCCGGCTGCAGCTCCTCCAGCAGAAGAACCAAAGGAGGTGAATAATATATTAGAAACTGATCTGTTCATAGCTTTGGCCATCAATAAGGTCAACAGAATTCCTGCAGAGCCTACCAAAATACCACCCATTAGCATTACCTTATTGTCATACAGTAAGCCAGTTGTAGCGGCTGTAACCCCGGTAAGAGAATTAAGCAATGAAATAACTACAGGCATATCTGCTCCCCCAATTGGATAAACGAACATTAGACCGTAAATCAAGGACAATAGTACCAGCACATAGATTAATATTGGTTGTGGAGCACCTGATGATAAAATATAACCAGCCAAAGCCACGGCAATGGCAAGGACTGCAAAGCCTAAGATTTTATTGATTTGAATATCTTTTACAACCCCTTGAAGTTTTCCCATGGCAATTAAAGAACCGGAAAATGAAACGGATCCAATAATTAAGCTGGACATCAAAACAGCACCTTTACCAATATCATCTACGGGAAGGTCGCCGTATTCTACCAGTCCAATTAAAGCAGCAGCAGCTCCACCCATTCCGTTAAAGAAGGATACCAATTGAGGCATGGCCGTCATTTGTACAGTTTTGGCGGAATATATACCACCAATGGTTCCAAGAACCATGGCAATTAGAATCAGTGCCAGATTATCTAAACCTGGTGTTAAAAAAGAGGCTAAAATGGCCAATATCATTCCTGATAATGCAATGCTATTACCTCTCCTCGCAGAATCCGGATGACTCATCATCTTGATCCCAACGATAAAAAGTACTACCGCTATCAGGTAGCAAATATCTATTATCTGTAAAATCATCATTTCTATTTTTTACCGGGTTTTTTCTTAAACATCTCTAACATTCTATTGGTCACAGCAAAACCGCCTACCACATTAAGGGTAGCAAGCAATACTGCCAAAAAGCCTAAAGACAAGGCCAGGTAGTTTGATGGATCTGTTTTTCCCAAAACTATAATTGATCCGACAATCACTACTCCCGAAAGGGCATTGGAACCAGACATTAGCGGGGTATGTAATACTGTAGGTACCTTGGAGATCACCTCAACACCTACAAATATCGCTAGAATGAAAATATAGAGTTCTTGTTGGTTAATTGATATATATTCAATAATCGCTTCCATATTATTTTAATAAGGGTTCATAAACTACTGCTCCATCATGTGTGATGCAGGTTCCTTTAATAATTTCATCTTCAAAGTTGAGATTCAACTGATCTTCTTTTAATAGTAATTTTAAAAGATTCTGTACGTTTTTGCTGTACATTTTACTAGCATCCTGAGACATGGTGGAAGGCAAAGCTGAATTTCCTATCACTGTTACACCATTGACAGTGACAGTTTCATTGTTTTGTGTGCCTTCACAGTTTCCGCCATTAGCAGCGGCCAAATCCACGACTACAGCTCCTGCCTTCATCTTTTCCAGCATAGGCTTAGTAATAAGAATCGGAGCCTTTCTTCCCGGAATCAAGGCAGTGGTGATCACAACATCTGATTTGACAATAGATTGCTCCAACATCTCAGATTGCTTTTTCTTGTATTCTTCAGATTGCTCAACAGCATATCCTCCAGCACCTTTGTCTTCAACTGCACCGGGGACTTCCACAAATTTTCCACCTAAACTTTCCACTTGTTCTTTAACAGAAGGTCTGGTGTCAAAGGCTTCTACTACGGCGCCAAGTCTTTTGGCAGTTGCGATGGCTTGCAAACCTGCCACACCCGCACCGATAACCAATACCTTAGCCGGTGCAATAGTGCCTGCAGCTGTCATGAGCATAGGAAAAAATCTCGGTAGGTTGGCAGCGGCAAGTAATACCGCTTTATAACCGGAAACAGTACTCATGGAGGAAAGCACATCCATACTTTGAGCCCTGGTGATCCTTGGAATGGAATCCATGCTAAACAAGGATACCCCGGTATCGGCAATGGTTTTCATTAACTCTCTTGCCACCAATGGTTGGTAGACACCAAATAAATATTTTCCTTTATTTAATGATTGGTAATCTTCAGGTGCTAAGGGCGTGATTTGAAAAATCATTTCTGACTCTTTTAAAACTTCTTGGCGTTCTTTAACTTCAGCACCCGCTTCCAAAAATGTGGCATCAGAAAGGAAAGAGGACGCACCGGCCCCTTTTTCAATCAGGACCTTATTGCCTGTTCCTGTTAGGACCTTTACTGCTTCCGGATGTAGAGAAACTCTAGTTTCCGGTGAAGGTTCTTTTAAAATTCCTAAAATCATAATGGTGGTTTATTGATGTATTCCAAACATTGAGTTTCCAAAATCAAATAATCACTTCGCTTCATATAAATAAGCCTTCAGAATAACATTTAACTTTGGCAGTGCAAAAAAAGCACTTTTTTACGGATTTTATCGTATTGTCCTTTAAAACTTTCGGTTTTTAACGGATTAATTGAATTTTTTATTAAATTTGGTAAGCTTCTTTAAAAAATTAATATTATATCGTTGGTTAGAAAGTGGCTTCAATAAACATGAGTATATCACTTTTTAAAATCACACCTGAACATCTTTAGAAATAGAACACCTACTCCTTTATTGGCTATTACCTCATTCACAATCTGATTAACCTTTGTAAGCTAGGATTATGACAAAGATTAAACGCATTTAAAATGGTTTAGTTAATAGCGTTTAGCCATATTTACTTTATATTGAATTAAATACAGTCCAATGATATTCCCAATGACTACCTTACTGATAAAAAATGCTTTATTTATCGCTATTTGCCTAATTGTTTTTTCCTGTGGGATTAGTGAGAATGAAAGGCCCCCGAATATTGTTATTATTTATGCTGATGATATGGGGTATGGGGATTTAAATGTTCAGAACCCTGATTCTAAAATTCCAACTCCCTATTTGGACAAGCTTGCAGAAGAAGGTATGCGCTTTACCGATGCCCACAGTTCATCCGGGATCTGTTCGCCTAGCAGGTATGCATTGCTCACAGGAACTTACCATTGGAGACGTCAGCATGGAATTGTAGGAGCTTTCGGAGTACCATTTTTTAATGACAATGATATTACCCTTCCTCAAGTTTTGAAAGACAATGGTTTTGAGACTGCCTGCATTGGGAAATGGCATTTGGGTTGGAATTGGGTGTTCAAGAATGAACCTTCGGGAGAAGTTATGCAATGGGGACAAAAGCGCAAATTTTATTTACCGGAAGATGTAGATTGGAGTCAGCCAATTACCGGTGGGCCAATTGATAGAGGCTTTGATTATTATTATGGCGACGGTACCATTAATTTTCCTCCTTATGCTTGGGTGAAAAATGATCGGTTACCGGTTATTCCTAATGCATCAATGGATATTGATAATATTGGATATGCTACAAAAGAAGGGAACTGGGAGTTTAGGCCCGGGCCAAAAGTTGAAGGTTGGAATCCCTATGAGGTTTTGCCAAACCTTGCTGAGAATGCAGTAGAATATATAAATAACAGAGATCCCAAAAAGCCCTTCTTTTTGTACTTTGCTTTACCCTCACCACACGCTCCTATTATTCCAAATGATGAATTTGATGGTAAATCTGAAGCAGGAGCATATGGTGACTTTATGGTGCAAACAGATTGGGTAGCAGGGCAAATTATTCAGGCCATTAAAAATAAAGGTTTAGAAGACAATACAATAGTAATATTTAGTGCTGACAATGGACCCGAAGCCTATGCTTGGGAAAGGGCTGAGAGGTATGGGCACTTTAGCATGGGTAATTTGCGGGGTCTGAAACGAGATGTATGGGAAGGAGGACACCATGTTCCTTTTATAATAAAATGGCCGGGAAAAATTAAAGCTGGATCAATAGCTACGGAAACAATTTCGCAGGTAGATTTAATGACCACTTTAGTGAAAATTTCAGGTGCAAGCCTTCCGGAAATGGCAGCACCGGATAGTTACGACATAAGCCCTGTTTTAATGTCTGAAAATTATTCATCTCCCTTGAGGGAGGCAACAATTCATAATACCTATGCCAATACTTGGGGAATTAGAAAAGGAAAATGGTTGTATATCAATGACTCCACAGGAGGTCATAGGAATTTACCGACATCTTTTAAGGCACTAAAAGGGTATAACGATTTTGAGACAGAGGGATTACTGTTTGATATGGAAAAAGATGTGGAGCAGAGGGTTAATTTATTCAATGAATTTCCTGGTAAAGTACAAGAATTGAAAGGTTTATTGGAACAATACCGAGCGTCTGAAAGTACTGTCCATTTAAAAAAATAGCTTATTCTTCTTAGAAGATAAAAATAAAATAGTAGTTTTTGACAAAGAGAGAATTAAGTATAAAATTCTTTGATCGACAGTAATATGTTTATTAATAATGATTTTTGTAAACGTTGAATATATATAATAATTTACCTATTGAAATTAAAAGTATAGAATGAAGCCAATTATAGTAATCGTTTGCTTATTAAGTATTGTGATCCCTGCTTTTAGTCAGGATTTTTCCCCCAATTATGAGGAAGAAAAAGTTCCTGAATATAGTTTGCCGGAATTATTCACCATGAAAAATGGCAAAGCTGTTAGCAACAAAAAGCAGTGGGAGGAGCGAAGAAAGGAAATCTTGGGGCTTTTTGAAAATCATGTTTATGGTAAATCCCCTAAATGGGATGGTCAAATTTCAAGTAAAGTAATCTTGGAAGATAAGAATTACCTAAATGGTGAAGCCACTAGACAGGTGGTTAGATTGACTTTGAAAAGGGGAAGACAATCTTTAGATTTCAACCTATTGGTTTTTTATCCCAATTCTGGAAAGAAAGTGCCGGTATTTTTAGGACTTAATTTTTATGGTAACCACACCATTTCTTCAGATAATCAGGTGGCTGTTCCGGAAACCTGGATTAGAAATAATGAGAAAATGGGGAGTTTTAACAATCAAGCTTCAGAAAAGGGTAGAGGACAACGAATAGACAATTGGCCTTATGAAGAAATTTTAGGCAGAGGCTATGGTTTGGCGACCATGTATTACGGAGAGATCGACCCCGATTATGCAGATGGGTTTAAAGACGGTGTTCATGCTTTATATCCCGAAGAAAAAAGAAAACCCAATTCCTGGGCCAGTATTGCTGCCTGGGCATGGGGGCTTTCCAGGGTGATGGATTTCCTTGAAAGTGAAGATTGGGTTGACAATAAAGGTGGCTGTCTTGGGGCATAGTAGGCTAGGTAAAGCTGCCTTATGGGCGGGTGCAACCGACAATAGGTTTGGGATGGTTATTTCCAATAATTCGGGTTGTGGCGGAGCGGCCCTATCCCGTAGAGCTTATGGAGAGACTGTTGGTCGAATGATTGAGGTGATTCCTTATTGGTTCTCAGACAGTTTTAAGATTTATAATAAAGGCGAAAGTGATTTGCCAGTAGACCAACACCAGTTATTGGCTTTAATGGCCCCTAGACCTTTATATGTTGCAAGTGGTGTAGAGGATAAATGGGCAGATCCCAAAGGAGAATTTTTGTCTTGTGTCGCTGCTTCTCCGGCCTACGAATTATTTGGTAAAAAGGGGATGCCTGCAACAGTACTCCCTCCTTTAGATCATCCGGTGATGGGAAGCATCGGTTACCACATTCGCTCCGGTGGGCATGGCTTGTTGCCTTACGATTGGCAACAATACCTGGATTTTGCTGACATGCATTTTTAAGGTAAGCTATGCAATAGGCCTTTCATTACGACCAATATATGGTTCAAATTCAGCTACTTTGTAGATATTAAAAAGTGATTTTAATATCCAATACATATTTATTGTCTACTTTAACCCTTAATTAATAAGCATAGTAAAGAGGTCCAATTGGACCTCTTTACTATGCTTATATTTTCCGTTTCAGTGACAATGGATATTCTATTTGGATTTAAAAATTCCTTCATTGATCATCATTTGAAATGAGTCCTCCATTGTTTTTTTCAAAGGCATAAATTTGATGCCCAACTCCTTTTTGATTTTAGAATTGTCAGCATGGAATGGTATGTTGACATTGTTTTTAATATACTTTCTTGTAAAGAGTTTATTTGCCATTGGCCCTACCAACATCAGAAGCCATTTTGGCATCGCTCTTTTGGGTAAAGGATATTTGTCCCCGAATTTAGGTAGCAGAATTTTACTCATTTCCAATAGGTTTGTATCATAAGCAGATGTTATATAACGCCCTTTTGCTTCAGGGGTAAATCCTGCTTTATAATGTGCTTCTGCAACATCACGAACATCAACCACACCAAGCCCCATTTTAGGTGCCCCCATTTTGAGTTCCCCACTTCCAAGCATTTTCAGTATGTTTATGCTTTCTGAAGTTGTATTGCCAAGGTTCAATGCCGGACCCAGTACAAGGGACATGTTAATGGTCACCAAGTCCCACTGATTTTGTGATTTTTCTAATTCCCAGGCCTTTTTTTCAGCCAAAGTTTTCGAATAAGAATAAGGTTGATAGTCGATAGATGCTGTAGTATTCCAAACCTCTTCAGTAATTTTACCTTCAGGCGCGTTGACCGTGTCAATGGCATCCGTATATATGGCAGCACAACTACTGGTAACAACGATGCGTTTTACGCTACTTACTTCTTTAGCAGTGTTTAAAACGTTGGCTGTACCACTTACGGCAGGTGCTATTAATTCCGTTTGTGGATCTTTTATATCCATAGTAAATGGGGAGGCTGTATGATAAACTAAATCACAACCTTCCATGGCTGCTTTGTAAGAACCCGGTTTCATTAAGTCACCGGCAAAAAATTTGATGTTTCCCTTTGCCTTGGAACCTAGCACTTTTAGATGACTAACCTTCTTGTCATTGCTAGGGTCTCGAACCGCTACATGCACTGTTATTCCTTCATCTAACAATTTTTTTACTAGCCAACTGGCCACGTATCCATTGGCCCCTGTTACCAATACTGGTTTAGATTTATCTATTGTTGTCATTTTTTTTAGTTATTATAGTTTAAATTGGATTATGTCAAAGCATGCCTGATACCTTTCCTGAACTTTCTTAGAAAGTGTTTCAATCGAAAAATATCAGGCTCTTTGCAGAATTTTTTTAAATCAAATCGCTATGATGAAATTGAAAAGAGCATCGAAGTAGCTGCTTTTGAAGCAATTATTACAAATAATAGAAAGTCTATTGATTTCTTTGGGTTAAAATTCATAAAAATATAGGGGAATGGCTAACACAAAATCCGGAAGGAAAAACACAAATCTAGGATTTAATCTACTTTTGAATTTTTAAGCCTCAATAGGTGAGGCAACTTATTGAATCTGCGAAAAGCATATAATCAATGTGAGCAGTAAGGTGATTTACGCTAACCTTTTATTATAAAATAACTTATATATATGATATCAATTCCCATAAATCATTTATGGTTTAATGACGTACCAAATTTTTAATTTGTTTCGGTTCAATGATTTTTATCTCTATTGGGCTTTTAAGGAGAAATAGCATGGCCTTGCCTAAGTCACTACTTCCAATGGTACCTTTCATTTTTTTAATTATTGGGAAAACAGGCCGAAGAAGTGAGTACATTGTATTATACCATCCGGTTCTTGATTTCACTCCTTTTTCTGGCAAAATTATTCCCGGTCTAAAAGCATAGGCATCCTTAAAGCCAAGGTTTAAAAGGTAATTTTCGGTTTTGCCCTTAACTCTTGCCCACATATAATTACCCTTCTCTGTACTATCCGTTCCTACCCCCGAAACATATATTATTTTCATGTTGGGGTTTATTTTAAATAGGGAGTCAAATAGAATTTTACTGTAG
>NZ_CAXBOC010000214.1:0-8571 GCF_963976465.1 uncultured Cyclobacterium sp.
CCCGTCGGGACATCTTCCCTTACATGTTGGCTGGCAAATTCCAAATCCTCCATGATTCCTTCTACTACTGTTTCCCTAGAATCTCTTCCTTTATACAATGCTTCATCTGTAGGAGAAAGCAATTGATCATACCACGGTACATCAGAATAACGCTGTACCATATTTGAATAAAAAATTGCCCTGTAGTACCTGGCTATTCCTTCAAAATGTTCAATCGCTTCAACACTAGCATCTGCTTGCCGGCTATTCTCTAAGAAATAATTAATATTCCTTAACCTACCCCAATTCCATCCACCAGTGATGTTCTGAGAATTTGGAGTACCTGTCATGACGCTTTTTACTTCAACCGCTCCGGTGGTAGCAAGGTTATCACTACTTTGATCTGCTTGATACTCAAACATGCCAGGAAGGGACAATAATCCATTGATATACAGCTCTAAATCCTGTTCTGTTTTGAAAAACTCCTCCGGTGCAATGGATGTCTGGGGATACCTGTCAATAAAATCTTCATTGCATGAAGCAATCCAGAATATATTCAGTATGAATAAATAATATATGTATTTTTTCATTTTTATTTTTCGTTTATAGGTCAATGTTTACCCCAAATGAAAGCTTTCTTTGGAATGGGTATGCCCATCCATTGCCTCCGTTAATGGCTTCAGGATCAATAAAGGATTTGATAGCTGAAAACTCATAAAGGTTCTCTCCGGAAGCAAAAACCCTAATTCTACTGGCTTTAACTTTGGAAACCCAATGCTCCGGTAAATTATATCCGATGGTAAGGTTCTTAACTCTTACATAAGCCGCATTTAAAAGATAGCCGGTTTGAGAGATGTCTAGGCCTGAACCGTAATTGGCATCTGCAAGCCAAGCCTGTAATACTGGATAACTAGAGTCTGTATTTACATCTGCCAATCCTGCGTCAATATAAGATTGACTGTGCTGTGCACGCATGGCATCACTGTCTGCCGCGCCTCTATAAAAATCTAGATTCCATGGATAGATATTGGCATAGGGTTGCTGGTATGGTCCCCAGAAAAGATAATGCCTTGGATAATAATCCTGCTTGCCTACGCCTTGAAGGAATAGAGAAACATCAAATCCATTCCAAGCCACACTTAGATTTGCCCCCAACTGGTACCTAGGACGGCTGTTCCCAATTAGCTTAAGGTCTTTAGGGTCATTGGCAGAAAGTCCTTCCTCAATCTTTCCATCGTTGTTAAGGTCCACATATTTAGGCCAGCCGGGAACAATGTCCAAAGCACCCCAAGGGATAATAGCAGATTGATCCAGCTGACTGATTTCATCTTCCGAGGCAAAAAGCCCATCATTGGTAAGTCCCCAAATTTCACCAACTTCCTGACCTACGCGGTAATTAGAAAATAAGCCTTGTTCATTTTCAAATCTGGTAATATAAGACCTGGAATCTGACACAAAAAACTTAGAAGCGAATTCAATGGGCTTCCCATATCCTCCAAATTGATTTCTATAATTCAATGAAAGCTCCCAACCTTTGGTTTGCAAATCAGCAGCATTTTGCTGTGGAGGAGAAGTTCCCAAAACACCAGGCAGTTCTACCGGATTGGTCAACATGTCTTTGGTATCTCGAATAAAATAATCAAAGGTTGCGAAGAACCTGTCTTCCCATAAGCCAAAATCGACTCCGAAATTGGTAGTCACTACTCTTTCCCAGGTATAGAAATTAGGATCAACTGCCAATAATGGTGAACTGGAAACAACAACTTGTCTATTATTATTGATTAAATAACTGGAAAGCCCTGTTGGCAAAGATTGCAAATAGCCAAAATTTGACACATTTTGATTACCTAAACTACCATAGGACGCCCTAAGCTTAAACGTAGGATCAGCCGTTAAGTCATTAAAGAAACCTTCATCACTTATTATCCAAGCTCCTGAAAGTGAAGGAAAAAAGCCCCATCTATTGGAACTTGGAAACCTTGAAGAACCATCATACCTGCCATTAAATTCCAGAATATATTTGTTGTCATAGGTGTAATTGGCCCTTCCAAAAACACTCTGAGTTGCATAAGAACTATAGCCTGGGGTGATAAAAGAATCACCTGTAGTCAAACCAATATAAGGTAAAGATGAAGAAATCAACACTCTTCTTTCTGACTGTACAGAGGAATAGGAATAACTTTCCTGATTATAACCGGCAAGCAAGCTGATCGTATGATCTCCAAAAGTTTTGGTGTAATTGCTGTACAAGTCAAAAATAGTATTCTGTAGATTACCATTACGTTGAACAACGGATCCATCTCCACCTTCGGTTCTTACATCATCCGGGCCAAAGCCAATATTGTAACTTTTGGTATTCCAACCATAAATCCATTGCTCTCTTTTGAAACTGGCATTTCCAGTAACCGTTAAGTCTCCGTCCAAAAAGGTACCGATGGCCCTAAAGATATTGTGAAAACCAAACATGTCTTCCACATTCCTTCCTCCGTCAACCAATCGTGCAGCCAATCTACCCGCATCTGTATTGGCCCAGGTTCCGTCCGGGTTTTCTGCCACTTCGATCGGGGTAAGTGAATAAATATCAGTAATGTTATTGGTAGACTCTTCTCGCTTTGTTTGATAAATATTTAGGTTGTTGTCTAATTTCAACCATTTCTTAGGTGTGGCAGTAATCCTTGCTCTTAAAGAGTACCTGTCCCAATTGTCGGGTTGCAATTTATTCATCCCATTTTCACGAGTGTAATCACCTGAAACATAATATGTCATGGGCATCCCTTCATTATTGGAACTACCACTGATGGACAAACTTTGGTTGGTAGAAAAACTTGAATTATTGAAAAAGTAATCGTACCAATCATTGTTTCCCATATAAGCCCACTGGTTTGGGTTATTGGGATCAACTCTAACGTCTTCAATTGTAGGGTCTTCAGACCTTTCCTTGGCCCAAGAATAATGATAATCATTGAAATTTATATAATTCCAAGGTGTATTGCTTGTGGCTTGATCCATTACCCTGCTATATATATAGGGGTCGGTTACCGGCTGAGGCATTACGGTCGGTTTTCCCCAGGAGAAATTACTGTTATAAGAAATAACTTGCTTGCTTCCCCCCTGTTTTGTGGTAATCAATACCACTCCAAATGCAGCTCTTGCACCATAAATTGCGGCGGAGGCAGCATCACGCAAAACTGAAAATGATTCAATATCGGCAGGATTCAATCGTAACAGGTCATCATATGCTGCTGCCACGCCATCAATTACAATAAGAGGCCCACCTCCATTAATAGATGTATATCCCCTTATATTGATATTGGGAACACTGCCGGGTCTACCTCCGGAATAGGTGATATTCAATCCGGGACTTGCTCCTTGCAAACTTTGCATTACATTTCCCACCGGGCGGTCAATAATATCTTCACCAGAAACTTGGTCTACTGCCCCAGTAAGATTTATCTTTTTCTGGGTACCATAACCTACCACAACAACCTGCTCAAGTAAGGTTTCCTCTGCTACTAAAGTAATGTCAATATTAGTTCTGTTACCTACGATTACGTTTTGGGTCTCAAAACCTATGAATGAAAATACCAACTCGGCTTGATCATTGGCTACTTCTATAGTATAAAGGCCGTCTAAATCCGTGATACTCACATTTCCACTACCTTTTTGGTAGACAGAGACTCCGGGCAAGGGGATGTCTTCAATTCCATCTTTTACAACTCCAGTGACCACTA
Organism: uncultured Cyclobacterium sp.; assembly: GCF_963976465.1. NCBI lineage: Bacteria > Pseudomonadati > Bacteroidota > Cytophagia > Cytophagales > Cyclobacteriaceae > Cyclobacterium > uncultured Cyclobacterium sp. The sequence continues at coordinate 3,711 of NZ_CAXBOC010000214.1, forward strand.
CCTGTGCCTGAAGTGTAAAAACGTACAGCAGGAAATAGGCTAAAAGCCCAATTTTCAAACTGATTTTCTTAAGTAATTGTAAAATTTTAACCATAAATTTTAAATATTAATTGGTATAGATTAAGTGTTTCTGCTTAATGGGTGCAAGTTAGTTGTTGAATATTATCAAAATATTAACTGACTTTTAAACTTTGTTTATTGAATATTCATTCAATATAAATTATAATAAAATTAGTAATTTTTAGATTAAATAATAAATTAGAACAATTATTTTCGCATCTTTATTATTAACTAAATTATGAAGACAGATATTAGAACAGTTCGGAAGAAGGAAATTATTGAAGGATTCTATGAACTGTGTAAGCGGGAAGGTTTAGAAAACGTATCTATAGCAAAGATTGGAAAACAGCTGGGAATGCCTCCTAGCTTGATCATGCATTATTTTTCAAACAAGCGCTTACTGGTTTTGGGACTTATCGATCATATTTTGCATCAATATCAATTGATCTACAAGCCAATTCTTTTAAAATTTGAAAAGGACAGCAGCCTTGACCCCAACTTATTGGTAAATAGGCTATTTTCAAGAGAGTGGAATTTATTATTTGATGATGGTGTATTCTTTAGTTGTTACGCCTTCATTTTTAGGGATTCAACCATTAGAAACGAGTATAAAAAATTGCATTTAAAGTTAAGGGGCACCTTAAAAATAATTCTTGACAAGGATAAAAATCTTTCGCAAAAAGACACAGATTTGTTAGCTGAAAAAATTTTCGTTGTTATTGAGGGAGCCTACTATTATCTTTCTATGATTGAAGAACCCAAGGAATACCAGCAAAAGTTAAACATCTTCAAAAACCAAGTGTTGGAACTCATTCAGATGAAACAAGAAACTACGAAATAGATGGATAAAACATCCACGTTTCTGTTGGTACCATTAATCATTTCTTCCTGAAAATGATACGATAACAAGACCAAGACTCCTAGCAAAATTTCCAAACAAGGAAAAAAACTGGTGCCTTAAATAATCCCTATTATTCCTATTTCTCCAAAATAAAATGTACTTCAAATATTATTAACCGCAAATAGAATTTTAAGGCCTTCTTTTAACAAATTATTTAAGCCATAATCATGAAATAAGTCAAAATTTTAACCATACAAAAATTAGTCTTTTTAAAGAATAATAGATTAATTTGGGCAAATATGAAAAAACGAAGGACTTTTGTTTTTAATCTCGTGAATTATTGGCAACATTTTATTATATTTTTTATATGCACGCTAATTGGTACAGCTTGCAATAATACAATTTCTCAAATTGAAGAACCGTCCCCCGAAGTTACCGCTGCATTAGAAAATGCAAGCATTATTTTAAACAATGGTAAACTAAATCATTCCTTTCATTATTTTGACAGTATTTTTACGCGTACCCCTAATAAAACTTATTTGGATCTATGGGAAGGATATAATTTTTACGCTACGCATTATTTAAAATATGAGTTTGACCTCATCAAGGCAGAACAATATTTGGACAGTATGTATTATGTCCTGAAAAAGGAAAAAAGGCTAGATAATTACAGGTATGTGCAAACCAGATTTATGGAAGGAGATATTTTAAAAGCCAACCACAAATTTAACAAGGCTTTTCAGAATTTTTATAGCGGTAGAGAGTATGCCCTTGAAAATCTTGACAATTGTAATGTAAGTAATTTAACCTACAGGTTAGGAATTTTTCGTTATGACCAAAAACAATATCAAGAAGCCATCCCTTTTTTCAAAAAAGCCATTGAAGAAAATAGGGCTTGTTGGGGCAATGGCAATATCATTCAAAATATTAATGAACCTCAACTGTACAGAAATACAATGGCGCTTTGTTATGAGAGGATGGAAAAATACGACAGTGCGGCCTATTATTATGTGGATGCACTGGCCTACCTGGAGGTCAAACCACACTATCCTGAAAAGGAATTGTTCATTAATTCTGCCATTGGTGTAGTAAAAGGGAATCTTGGGGGAGTGATGGCCCAATTGGGCAATAGATCTGTAGCTAAGAACCTTTTAAAATCCAGCATTAGTATCAATAGCCAACCCAATTATGACCACAGTGATGCACAAACAGCCAAGCTCAAATTGGCTGATATCTATATAAAGAATTATGAATTAGCCAAAGCCAAAAAATATTTAGATGAATTGGATAAAGAATTACCTCAAGCTGAAATTAAAGACAGAAAGTATTACAATTCCTTACTCCGCTGGTATTTAGTAAAGGAAGCCTATTTTGAAAAGGTAGGTGATACAAGGAATGCATTAAATGTCATGAAGTCCTACCATCACCTGAATGACTCATTACAACTGATAGACAATAATTTAAAATTTATAGACATAGAAGGGTCCTTCAGAAATGCAGCTCAGAAATATGAGCTTTCCATTTTAAATAAGGACAATAAAATAAAGAATATTTACCTGGCAACAGCTGCGGGTTTTACCATTCTTTTAACTGTTTTTTTAATTGTAAATTGGTATAATCTTAAAAAATCCATAAAAGCAAACAACCTTATCCTCCAAAATAACAATGAACTTCAAGACACTTTGAATGCATTGGAGTTGAGTCAAGCAGAAAATGCCAAAATCATGTACATGGTAGCTCATGATTTGCGAAACCCAATTGGGAGTACCTTAATGATCGCTAATTTAATTTTGGAAGACCCTGATATTAAAGTAGAAAATAAATACCTTTTAGAAAACATAAAAACGTCCTGCAATAATTCAATGAATCTTATTACGGAAATGCTTCTTCCGAATAAAAAAGAGAACAAGATAACAAAAGAATCTGTGGAAATTGACAGACTACTGAAATATTGCGTTGAAATATTGAACCATAAAGCCCAAGAAAAACATCAAAAAATTCTCCTAGATATTTTTCCAGCTTCTGCTTTTATCAATAAGGAAAAAATGTGGCGAGTACTAACTAACCTAATTGCAAATGCTATTAAATTTACCCCAGGTGAGAAAACCATTAACATTTTAATGAAAAGTGCCAACGGGAATCTAACCATTATCATAAAAGATGAAGGTATAGGCATTCCAAATTCGATAAAAGACCAATTATTTGAATGGGATACCATGGGTAAAAGAGAAGGAACTAATGGAGAGAAACCTTTTGGAATGGGATTGGCCATATCCAGGCAAATCATTAATGCCCATCAAGGAAAAATATGGTTTGAATCTCAAGAAAATAAAGGGTCAACTTTTTATGTAGAATTCCCAATTAAAAGTTAGATTTATTAAGGAGATATAAAGGGTAAATGAACCAATGTAACCTAAGTTATTCTCCTTAGAATTTTGAACATCCCCCCTCCCATAAGGCAACTGATTAATAATTATATAACTCACAAAATTCCGCTACTATAAAAGCTCGAATGTGAAAATAAATTTTCCAGGGTTATATGGTTTGAATTACATTTTTTTAATGCAATTTTGAGGCTTAAAATTAGCTTAGCATTGAATAACCTCTTGGAATGAACAAATACATTGACTTAATAAAGCAGACTTTCGATTTCCCTACAAAAGAATTTGAGGTATCGGAAAATCAACTTCATTTTAATGGCGTTAACCTTCTGGATATCATTGAAGAATATGGCACTCCCCTAAAGTTAACCTACCTGCCTAAAATCTCTGAAAATATTCAGAATGCTAAAAAGTATTTTGGCAATGCCATGAAAACCCATGACTACCAGGGTAGCTACACTTATTGCTATTGTACCAAATCTTCTCACTTTAGTTTCGTAGTAGATCAAGCACTTAAAAATGGAGTGCATATTGAAACCAGTAGCACCTTTGATATTCCTTTGGTAAGAAACTTATACGAAAAAGGAAAGATCACAAAAGACACCTTAATCGTCTGCAACGGTTTCAAGAGAGATCTATACAAACAATACATTTCAGAATTACTCAATGATGGGTTTGTCAATTGCATCCCCGTATTGGATAATATTACAGAGATAGATTATTACTTGGAACATGTAAAAGTTCCTTTTAAGGTAGGAATTCGAATTGCTGCTGACGAAGAGCCAACATTTGGATTCTATACCTCCCGATTGGGAGTTAGGTACAATGATATCATCAAATTGTATGAAGAAAAAATAAAAAACAATCCCAATGTAAGCCTAAAAATGCTTCATTTTTTTATCAATTCAGGTATCAGAGACACAGCTTATTATTGGTCTGAATTGACTCGATTCATTCAAAAATACGTTGAGTTGAAAAAGGTAGCTCATGAATTGGACACCATGGATATCGGAGGTGGATGGCCCATCAAAACCAATGTATTTTTCGACTATGATTATCAATACATGGCCGACCAAATCATTAAAAATATTAAATGGATGTGCGCCAAAAACAATACCATAGAACCAAACATCCTTACTGAATTTGGAAGTTATACGGTTGGAGAAAGTGGTGCTGTGTTGTATTCTATATTAGATGAAAAGCTGCAAAATGATAAAGAGTTATGGTACATGATTGACGGTTCTTTTATCACCCAACTCCCTGATAGCTGGGGGCTGAATCAGAAATACATCATGCTCGCGGTGAATAATTGGGACAAAGAATATCACAATATTTCACTGGGAGGACTGACTTGTGACAGTATGGACTATTATAATTCCGAATCCCATCAATTCAATATATACTTGCCTAAAAGAGAAAAAAACAATCAACAATACATTGGTTTCTTTCATACAGGTGCGTATCAAGAATCTCTGGGAGGGTACGGTGGTATTCAACATTGCCTGATCCCCGCACCCAAACATGTAATAATTGATAGGGATGAAGGAGGAAATATCAGTCATCAGCTATTTGCACCGGA
>NZ_CAXBOC010000215.1:0-8567 GCF_963976465.1 uncultured Cyclobacterium sp.
ATGATGTAGGAGCTAAAAAGTTCGGTTTAGAGAGGGTCTTGAAACAATTTTCCGCATGGGGAGCCATTGGGGTTAAATATGGCTTTATGCAAGGGACATTAGAAGAGAAGGTAAAGCACACCAGAGCCATTGTTGAGCTCTGTGCCAAGTATAAATTGATGGTAAATTTTCATGACAATCCAGTTCCCCCAAGTGGAGATAGAAGAACGTGGCCCAACCTAATTACCAAAGAATTTGGCCATGCACAGGGAGATGCCAAATATTCGCATTATCCCGAAACATCAGTTAATCAGGTTTTAATAAATCAGATTGCCGGTCCTTTGGATTTTACAAATGGATGGTTTGCCCTCCACAGTGCACATATAGGAAGGCCAAAGGTCTTTGAGGAAATCCCCGGTACTGTGGTAGCGGAAGTAGCCAAGCTTATTACCATTTATTCTGGATGGATGGTATTGCCTGATAGCCCTGAAGCCTATTTGGAAAAAGAAGATTTGTTTGATTGTATTCGGAAAATGCCGGCACAATTTGATAGTTTTGAAGTGCTAGATGCAGCATTGGACAAATATGTTAGCATTGCCAGGAAAGCAGGAGAAGATTGGTTTGTAGGCGCTTTGACCAATAGAGAAGCACGCTCCATAACATTGGATTTAAGTTTTTTGTCGGAGAAAGAAAAATACGAAGCAATACTTTATGAGGATGCAGAGAATTCTGATTATCTGTCCAATAAGGAATCCTATACAATCCGAAGCATGGTTGTTAATGCCAACACCAAACTTGTTGTCCGAATGAGCAATGGTGGTGGGCATGTAATGCATATAAAAAAAATTTCGAATAAAGAAGAATAACGAATTGAGGAAATATCGATTTCGGTGGACACAAATACTTCCAAATCCATTAAATTAGTATTTTAGCAGCAATGAAAAGGAGCTTCGGAGAAAATTCTTTTTATGCGGTTCATTTCCTTCAGCAACGCCCGATCTATAGTGAAAATCGAAAAACTACACCATATCGCAATAATTTGTTCGGATTACGATAAGTCTAAAAAGTTTTACACAGATATTTTAGGCTTTACGATAGACAAAGAGATTTACAGAGAAGAACGACAATCCTATAAACTTGACCTTTCTTTAAACGGGCAATATTTAATCGAGCTTTTCTCTTTTCCAAACCCACCTTTAAGACCCTCAAGGCCCGAAGCAAGAGGATTGAGACATATTGCTTTTGGGGTAAGGGATCTTACAGCAACTATTGCCTATTTGGAATTCAATAACATACCTGTAGAAGGAGTACGAGTAGATGAATTTACCAACAAACGATTTACATTTATCGCAGATCCTGATGATTTACCCATTGAGTTTTACGAATTATGATACCAATAAGGGATTATATCAAAGGTTTTGATTCGCTTTTCCATCAATGTCTAGACAAGGCGCCGTGGGAAATAATTAATGAGCTTGATAATTTGATTCAGGACCGATTTTCTAATTTATCAGCTGAATATAAAATAGAAGAAAATATTGCCATCCATAAGACAGTTACAGTAGAAAAAGGAGTCACAATAAAAGGACCTGTAATCATTTCTGAAAATTGCTTTATAGGGGCCAATGCTTATTTAAGAGGACCAATCTTTTTGGGAAAATCAGTAAAGGTGGGACCGGGAGTAGAAATTAAGCAATCTATTATTTTTGAGAATTCGGCATTGGCTCACTTTAACTATATTGGAAACAGTATCATTGGTAAAAACATAAACTTTGAAGCAGGTTCCATTTGTGCCAATCACTATAACGAAAGGGTGGACAAGACCATATCTGTTAAACATAACGGGGAGTTGATGAATACAGGAACAAAGAAATTTGGGTCCTTGATTGGGGATGATACAAAGATTGGCGCCAATGCAGTTTTGTCTCCGGGTACTATTTTGGCAAGAAAAAGTATAGTAAAAAGACTTGCATTGGTAGAGCAAATACCCTGATAAAAAAGAAGGTATAAGTTTTTTAATTAGTGGTTTTTTAGATGCTTAATTTTCAAATTCACAAAAAACCTTTATCTTTCAACCAAAGGATTGGTGGGTATTCAAACCATACTAGATTAACCAGGATATTAGCCTTGGGTTTATTCAAATTCAATTGTCCTGTGCCAGCTATTACTTTTTAAATTATTATTCTCACTTGATATAATTTCATGATGCAAGAATCTAAAAAGTACAATGGGCTTTATGTTGTTGGACTTGTTGCCATCCTTTTGGGCAGTTATTTTTCCTGGACTATCTTTTTCATATTTATTGCTTTTATTTTATACTTTGCAGGAATCGTTTTGGTATTGCTTTCAAAAAAGAAATGGTGGATAAAATTGGTAACCATTTTACTGCCATTAACTTTTACGCTCCCAACGGGGCCGATGATTATAAATTTCTTTGAAGGTTTATTTTCCTAATCAATAAAATCTCCGGTTCTTAAAACCGAGGATTTTAGAAATTTCTCAAGCTTTTAATTGCTTACCATGGCGGGTTCTTTTTTATTTCCAATAAATACGACTACAAATATTGAGGCTATAAACATGATCAAACTGTAAATCACTACAGGAATAACCATGGCCGAATTTTGTAAAAGTGTAGCAGCTATCATGATTCCCAAAGTGCCATTTTGAATGCCGGACTCGATGCTTATGGAAACCTGCTGCTTCAGTGGTAATCCAAACCCTTTGGCAATTAGCCAGGCAAAACCAAAAGTAAGTATGTTGAGGATAACTGTTACCGGACCTGCCTCTGCAAAAAAGCCTAAAATATTGTCCTTTTCTTTAAAAATTGCCCCACCAACAATCACCACAAAGAATACAATGGAAGCGATGCGAACTGTTTTATCCGCTTTCTGTGAAAGTGCAGGAAATTTGTATTTCAAAAACATGCCAATGACTACAGGGATAAGGGTTACTCCGGTGATCTGAATTATGGTCTGCAAAACCGGTAAAGCAACAGTTCCTTCCTCACCAAAATAAACGATAGCGTAGTTGATGTACAAAGGAATGGTGACAATGGTAATTACAGAACTTAAGGCAGTGAGACTAATCGAAAGTGCAGTGTCTCCCTTACATAGATGAGTGATCATATTGGAAGTGGGCCCTCCCGGGCAACTTGCAATAATCATTATGCCTACAGCCATCGAGCCTTCCAAGCCAAAGGCCAGAATAAGCAAAAATCCCAATATCGGTAACATTAGCAGTTGGCAAAAAAGCCCTATACTGATGGCTTTGGGGGAAATGAAGATGTTTTTAAAATCCTTTATACTGAGAGTAAGTCCCATGCCGAGCATGATAAAGGCAAGTGCAAGGGGTAAAAATACTGCAGTAAATATATTACTTTCCATAATTGTTATTTTGGGTTATAGATGTAATAATACTAAAAATTAATTAATTAGGCCATTTATACATAGATTGTATGGTTTTATAGTGTTTGTCCGATATTTTTTTAATGTCAATACCTAAATGACTTTTATTCACTTTAAGTACTTTTTCACGCATGGTTTTAGGGAGTTTTTCATAGCCGTGGTAAGCGCCTAAAATTGCCCCTGCTATTGCAGCGGTAGTATCGTTGTCCCTGCCATAATTGGTTAGAAAAATAAGGGTTTCTGCAAATTTAAAATCATTGAAGAGCATGGCTGTCAATACTTGTAAGTGAATCTCTGCAGCATGGAAAGGCATGTCCTGTTGGTTTTGATCCAGTAATTCATAAGCCCGTTGGATGGAAGCTTTGGGGATTTTGCTCTCTTTTGGTAATTTTTTTTCTACCAGTGTACTGTCTTTGGCTTCTGCTACAATAGCCCTGGCCAATTCCAAAACCCGGTAGCTACTTCGGCCTACCAATCTACTGGAAAAATAACCTTCAGGATCTACTTCCCTTAAAACATCCAAAACCTTGTTTTGGTCCCCATTTGCTGTCATTGCTGCAGCTGTCATCGCTGCGGAAAGGGAGCCAATGTCCTTGGCAAGACCTAAATCAAAGATGCTCAGTTCAAATGCCTTTTTGTATGCCTCCTCCGCTCTTCCGGGATACATTATTCCAATGGCTTGTGAATATAGCAATCCGGCACAAACCATTTCTCCACCATAAAATTTTCCCAGAGCCTTGTGGTAGTCCTCTAGGCTATTTTGTCGGTAAGCCAAGGAAACTTTATACCATTCCTGCAACCATAAAACTTTCAGATTTACCTTTTCCAATGCCGAAGTCTGTTCGGGTTTCAAGGCTTTCAAACCACTAAAATAGGCTTCATAAACCTGAATGATATGTTCTGCAAAAGAAGCTGCATCAAGTTTGTTTCCATCAATTTTTGCCAAATAATCTACCATCAGGGATTTCCACCTGGTGTCGTCGGTGGTGCCTCCTCCGGGAAGATTGGCCAGCCAGATTCCTTCGGGTGAAACTTCCCGAACCATGGAATCCAGTCCATTGACCCAACCATAAGTGTGTTGAATATCTCTCCTCGACCACATTTCTGTAGGGGCACCCATGGCATCTCCTATGGCACTGCCCACCAATAGGCCTTTTATTTTATCAGATAGCTCAGCTTGGTTAATCGGGGATACCGGTAATAATGCTTCTTCTACCGGCTTTTTACTTTGCTCACAGGAGAGCAATATAAGGCCTAAGAAAACAAAAAAAATCAAATTAAATTTCTTCATTCATGATCAAATTTATGGCCTCAATGGTTAATTCTTCTTTCTCTGCCAAAGATAAAGACAGGGGAAGTTGGGCCAACCCATATAGGCGCCGTAAAATTTCCACTCCCGTGTAAGCAGCCAATAATTTATTGTCCACGGGATAGTCTTTAATTACCCTTTGAATTGATTCATCAGGTACCCTTGCCATTTTGAGATGGGCCAACATTACGCTTAAATCAAATTCCGGATCTCCCAAAAATGCAAATTCAGTATCTATGACTTTCAAACCGCTGTCCGTTGAAAACCAACTTCCCGGGTAGAAATCTCCATGGATAAGCGTTTTCCCTTTGCTCAAATACCTGTCACCTAATTGAGTTATTTTGGCTTTTAGTGTAGAATGATTCTTCACCTTTGTAGACAAGCCTTGTAAGCCATCTTGAACATCGTCTAAATTAAAACCATTATCCGGCTGGAAAGGTAGAACAAAAATGTGCTGGTGATTTAATTTTCTCATTTCCATGTTGTCAGGAAATTCAAGAACGGGAAGTTGATGCAGTTTCTTTAAGTAACTGAGCAATAAATCGATTACATTTTCTCCAAGGATTGAATGGGATTGATACACACCTAAGTAATCTCCGCCATTGTTCAGATGCTCCAATACCAAAAGCCAGCTTTCTTTATCGAAGCCCAATACTTTGGGTGAAAAACAAGCCAAAAAATTATCAGGACCAATGATTTTATAGTAATTGTACTCGATTTCTATTCTGTACAGTGGAGCAGGTACTTGCGGAAATTTGGCCACAAAAGGCCTGGATTGTTTCAAGACAATTGACCTTTTATTTGTTTTTATGGTCAGGGTGACATTCATATTTCCTTCGCCGGCCTTGAATGAATCGGCCACTTCCTCATTGGAGGCGAGAATTCCAATATTTTTCAAATAGTCAATATGGGTGGAATCAAGAGGCGCTTTGATTAACATTTCATTTATTTTTTCAGAAAATTACCTTGTATTTTCTGAAATAGAAACCAAAATGGGAATAAAGGTTATTTTCCTTAAATAAAAACCATCCCCTGAGTTCTTTTCTAGCGTTAACTGTTTTATTTTTGGGCCATGAGTAAAACAACCATAGACAATCCGCTTTTGAGCCAATTAGCGCTTGAATTGGATGGTGAATTGCATTACGATAGTTTGATGAAGACATTGTATGCCACTGATGCCTCAGTGTATCGGGCCCTGCCAACGGCCGTGGCCTTACCGAAAAGCAATGCTGATATAAAAAAATTGATTGATTTCGCCAATTCCAATAACCTCTCATTGATTCCAAGGACAGCAGGAACCTCCTTGGCCGGGCAATGTGTAGGGGATGGAATAGTGGTGGATGTTTCGAAGTACCTCAACAAAATTATTGAGTTTAATAAGGAAGAAGGTTGGGTAAGGGTGCAACCTGGTGTTGTTAGAAATGAATTAAACAATTACCTCAAGGAATATGGCTATTTCTTTAGCCCAATTACCAGTACAGCCACTCGTGCAATGGTAGGTGGAATGGTGGGAAACAATAGCTGTGGTACCACCTCAATTGTTTATGGAAGTACAAGAGAACATGTGCTTGAACTCAAGGTTTTATTGAGTGATGGAAGCGAAGCTGTCTTCAAATCCATGACACCAGATGAATTTGAACTTAAGTGTAAGGAAGAGAGCCTTGAAGGAGAATTATACCGACATGTTCGAGAAGAATTAAGCCAACCGGAAATACAAGAAAATATAAGAAAAAATTTCCCTAAATCAACTATCCATAGAAGGAATACCGGTTATGCCTTGGACTACTTATTGGAGTCGCAGATTTTTTCTGAAAAAGATGCTCCGTTTGACTTCTGTAAATTATTGTGTGGCTCTGAAGGTACCTTGGCAATAACTGCTGAGATTAAAATTCACCTTGATCCATTGCCGGATCCCTTTGATATTGTGGTTGCTGCCCATTTCACGAGCATCCATGACAGTATGAAAGCTGCCCAGGTGGCCATGAATGAAAAGCCTACAGCTGTAGAGTTGATGGATAAAAAAATCCTGGATTGCACCAAAGAGAATGTAGAGCAAAGTAGGAATAGGGATTTTGTAGAAGGGGACCCCATGGCCATTTTAATGGTAGAGTTTAGGGGGAAATCCCTTGAAGAGGCAAATGCCCAAGGTGCCGCATTTATAGAAGCTTTAAAAAAGGTAGGACTGGGATATGCTTATCCGGTTATTGGCCCTGATAGAACCAGCAGTGCTTGGAACTTAAGAAGTGCCGGTTTGGGCTTATTGGCAAATATTCCGGGGGATGAAAAAGCAGTAGCTTGTATTGAAGATACCGCAGTGGATATTGATGACCTGGCAGATTATATTGATGAATTTGCAGAGTTGATTGCTGAATTTGGTCAACAATCTGTTTATTACGCCCATGCAGGTGCAGGGGAAATACACTTAAGACCCATTCTTGACCTTAAAAAGTCCAAAGATGTCGATGAGTTTTATAAAATAAGTGAAGCCAGTGCCAAACTGGTAAAAAAATACAATGGTTCTCTTAGTGGAGAACATGGAGACGGAAGGTTAAGGGCGGCTTTTATCCCATTAATGGTTGGTCAAGAAAACTATGACCTTTTTAAACGAGTGAAAGCCAAATGGGACCCTAAAGGAATTTTCAATCCGGGGAAAATTGTGGATGCGCCGCCGATGAACTCTTCTCTTAGGTATGAGCCAGATTTGCCAAAGCGAGAACACCAAACCAAATTTGATTTTAGTCAGGTAGGAGGAATTCTTCCGATGGCTGAGAAATGCAATGGTTCCGGAGATTGTAGAAAACTCCCTAATTCCGGTGGAGGAACCATGTGTCCAAGTTATCAGGCCACACGTTATGAAAAAGATACTACCAGGGGAAGGGCCAATACCTTACGCGAGTTTTTGACTAAAAGTGAAAAGGAAAATCCTTTTGATCATCCGGAAATAAAGGAAGTCATGGATCTTTGCCTTTCCTGTAAAGGATGTACTTCTGAATGCCCTTCCAATGTGGACATGGCCACTTTGAAAGCAGAATTTCAATACCAATATTTTAAATCTAACCCTGTCCCTTTGCGTTCCAAAGCCTTTACGCATATCAATTCATTGAATGAATTGGGGAGTAAGGTACCGGGAATAGCCAATTTCTTTTTAAGCAACGGGCTTACCGGCGGCTTGATGAAGAACGTTCTAGGCGTGGCTCCGGAAAGGAATCTACCGGCATTGAGTAGTCAATCACTGCGCAAGTGGTACAAGAAGAACTATGCTAAGCTAAGTGGTAAACCCATAATAAAATCCGTTTACTTCTTTTGTGACGAGTTTACCAACCACAATGATACTGATACCGGTATTAAAGCCATAAAACTGCTAAGGCATTTAGGTTATGAAGTGAAGATGGTAGATCATGTGGAGAGTGGGAGAGGAGCCATGTCCAAGGGCTTGCTTGACCATGCACAAAAAATGGCGAATAAAAATGTTGAAATTTTTTCTACAATTGTAAAGGCAGAAAGTCCTTTGTTAGGAGTGGAGCCATCAGCCATTCTTAGCTTTAGGGATGAATATCCCAGACTGGTAAGTCCTGAATTCAAAGAGAGGGCCAAATCTTTAAAATTCCATTGTGAACTAGTGGATGAGTTTTTGGCCAAGGAAGTTTTGGCCGGAAATATAGATTCAGGGAGCTTTACCAAAGCACCTAAGAAAATAAAGTTACATGGTCATTGTCATCAAAAGGCTTTGTCTTCGGTCAATTATTCTAAGAAAATATTAGAATTGCCGGAAAATTACCAAGTAACGGTTATCCCTTCAGGTTGCTGCGGTATGGCAGGTTCTTTTGGCTATGAAAAGGAGCATTATAAGCTAAGTATGGAAATTGGGGAAATGG
>NZ_CAXBOC010000216.1:0-8554 GCF_963976465.1 uncultured Cyclobacterium sp.
CCCTTATGACTTTCGGAGGTGATACTTACGATTTCCACTTCAGGGTGATGAATTAGAATCCGCGCCAATTCAGACCCCGTATAGCCGGATGCCCCTACTATGCTAACTTTATATTTACTTTTTCTCATTTTGCTCAATTGATTCAATTAATCTTTCCAATTTTCCCAAAACTGTATCCACATCTTCATCTGGTATATTGAGAGGGGGAACAAGCCGAATCACTGATTCGGCAGTTCCATTCACTATAATTCCATCATCCAAAAGTGCTTTTACCAAAGGGGCCGCCGGGCGATCCAAAACAATACCAATCATCAACCCCATTCCCCTCACTCCTCTGATCATAGGGTGCTTGGTTTTCCAAGATTCAATCGTTTTTATTATCCAATTTCCTTTTTGAAGGGCTCTTTCAACCAATCCCTCTTCATGTATCGCTTTTAAAGTAGCCAATGCAGCCGCCGAAGCCAAAGGATTCCCTCCGAAGGTGGTACCATGATCTCCAAAGTCTATTGCATTTCCTACTTTTTCATTGCAAAGAAATGCACCAATAGGCACTCCGCCACCTAGACCTTTAGCCAGGGTCATAATATCGGGCTGAATACCAAAATGCTCTTTAGCAAAAATTTTACCTGTTCGCCCTACACCACACTGGATTTCATCAAAAATCAACAATACATTGTTCCGATCACACAACCCACGCCCCTGTTGCAAATACTTTTTCTCTGCAGGAATAATTCCTCCCTCTCCTTGAATAGGCTCCAAAATGACTGCTGCTGTATTTTCATTTATGGCTGCTTGCAAGGCGTCGATATCATTGAAGGCTACCTGAGAAAAACCTTCCGGAATCGGAGCAAAACCCTGCTGATATTTTTTCTGACCTGTGGCTATAGTGGCCAGAGTACGTCCATGAAAGGAGTTTTTCATGGAGATGATTTCACCTCCTTTATTGTGAGTACTGGCATATTTCCTAGCAATTTTAATGGCTCCTTCAACAGATTCCGCACCGCTATTTGTAAGAAACACATGTTTTAACCCGGTCAAATCAACCAATAATTTGCTGACAGCAACTTGGGGAGGACTAACGAAAAAATTGGAGATATGCATTAATACAGCTGCTTGATCTTGGACAGCACCTACTACCTTAGGGTGACAATGCCCTAAGTTATTTACAGCAATTCCGGCCAGCATATCAATGTATTCTTTCCCATCAGCATCCCATAGCCTACTACCTTTGCCCTTGATAAAGGCCAGAGGAAAGCGTTTGAAAGTGGGTAAATAATTTTTCTTGTCTTCTTCGTACAAATACTCGTTCGAAATATGCATGCTTAAAGTTTAATTGTTGTTCCTATTGAATTATGCTTGATAAGATAATCTGAAATTTGTTCAGGACGGGTACCATTTAAAATTACTGCACTTTTAACGCCTGATTTAACGGCGTTGACACAGGATTCGATCTTTGGAATCATACCTCCGGATATGGCATTACCATAAAATTCAGGAATTTTAGTGGTATCTATTTCCCTAATTATTGAGTCCGGATTTGGATATTCCTTGTACAGCCCATCTACATCAGTCAATACAATATAAGCATCTGCTTGGATAGCAGCTGCAATTTTCCCTGCAAAAACATCTCCATTTATATTGTAATCCTTTCCTTCTTCGTCCGAGGCTATACAGGTGATTACCGGAGTAAAGGCATTATCCAATAAGGATTCGATTAACAATGGGTTAACCGTAACTATATCTCCAACCTGACCCAGATCCACTTTTAATTCTTCCCCATTTTCCTCTTTTCGAATATGCCACCTTTTTTGAGCAATCGCTAACTTCCCATCTTTTCCTGAGAGTCCTACAGCTTTAAGCCCTTGCTTGTTCATTAAATTGACAAGGGAACTGTTAACTTCTCCTTTTAAGGTCTTTTCTATGCAGCACATGGCAGCTAAACTGGTGTGTCTGTGACCATCAAAAAATTCCGATTTTATTCCTGCTTCTGCTAAGGCTTTATTGATAAATGGTCCTCCTCCGTGAACCAGTACTACCTGAATCCCATGGCTTTGCAATACTTTTATTTTATTAGCAATGTCATGTTTCAATTCTTCACTGACCATTGCATTCCCACCGTATTTAATGAGAATTTTGCGATATTTCATTGTATATTTTATTTCGTCGAAATTAGAAATTCTAAAACTTTGCAAAAGAAAAAAGCAATAATTATACCAAGGAAAGAAATTTATACTGAAAAAATCATATAGAATGAATTCGTTTAAATATTGATACGGAATATTGAAATAATGAAAACCTGTCTACAGGTCTTGACAGACTGTCATGAAAAAAAAGGATGTGTGCTTCACAATCACCCTTAGATAAGTTTTAAAAAACTTTATAAAATCCAAAAAATCTTTTAATTCTTTGGATAAGGTATTTTTGCAAACGGATTCACTAAGTTTTAGGTTAACTTTTCAAACTGACCCGACAAGGTCACTTCTTTACCATTGATTTTGGTGTAAAACCGCCCTCCCCTTTCACTTAATTGATCGGCCACCATCTCGTTTTTTTTTATTCTTGCAGCCCAAAAGGGTACAAGCATGGCATGAGAGGATCCGGTGGCATAATCTTCCAATTGATTGACATGCGGAACTAGTGTTCTACTTACGAAATCAACCTTGTCTCCTAAGGCAGTAACTGCATAACCAAATATTTCAGATTCCCTTAACTTATCAAAGTCAGGTTTCATTTGTTTGACAGCATTAGCTGAATCGGTAAGGATCAGGTGTTTATTGGCAGTCTCATAAATACCTACAACCGGTATTCCCAACCCCTCTCTAATCGCTTCCGGACACTCAGGAATCTCCCTGATAATGGGAATGGCTTCAAGGCTCATATGAAAAAAATCTTCTTCCACCGTCACAACGATTTCGCCTCCATCATAGCAGAGCATGATATCTTTTTTATTTAAATGATCGGAAAGAAATATTCCTGCAGCAGCAGCACCATGACCACAAAGGTTGATTTCAGCATCCGGAGCAAACCACCTCACATTGCATCTACCTTCTTCGTCAATGTTAACAAAGGAGGTCGCCGGAAGCCCAATAACGTTTGCTTTTTGTTGCATGTCCTCTGTATCCAACATTTTATCACAGAGAAAAACGGCTGCCGGATTTCCTTTGAAACCCAATTCTTGATAAGTAAAGACGGCAATTACGGCTTGTTGCATGGTTGAATTCGTTTAGTTAGTTGGCTCTCCAAAAATAGGGAGTGAATAATACCAATATAGTAAAGAGTTCCAATCTTCCCAACAACATCAAAAAGCTAAGAAACAATTTTGCAAATGGAGAAAAGAATGCAAAATTGTCTATAGGGCCTACCCGACCAATGCCCGGCCCCACATTTCCCATTGAAGTGGCTACCGCTCCAAAAGAAGTAATCATATCGTAACCAGCAATGGACATCACGATAGATCCTAAAACAAATATCATCAGGTATAATAAGAGGAAATTCATAATATGGGTAATGACCTTACCTGTTACTCTTTCTCCATTTATTTTTAAAGGCACTACCGCCCTAGGGTGCACGATACGTTTGAATTCGAGGGTAGAATTTTTCACAAAAGTAAGGTGCCTGATAAATTTTATCCCTCCACTTGTAGAACCTGCACAAGCTCCCATAAATAACATCATAAAGAATATGATGGTCAACCCATTGGTATACCCGGTATAATCGGCAGTAACATAACCTGTAGTGGTTATTAGGGAAACCACCTGAAAAAGCACATCCCGCAAAGATTTTTCAAAGCTATCATCGGCCAAGAAGTACACTGCACTAAAAATCCCCATAACCAAAAAACAAACACTTATAAAATAAGCCCTAAATTCATCACTGGCCCATACCCTTCTAAAATGGCCTTTAAAGGCAAAGTAGATCAAAGTAAAGTTTGTCCCTGCTAAAAACATAAAAAAAACAGCCGTATATTGAATGGCTGGACTATCAAAAAAGGCCATGCTAGCATTTTTTGTAGAGAACCCACCGGTGGACATGGTGGTAAGGGAATGATTCATGGCATCAAAAAACGACATTCCTTCCAAATAATAAATTACAACCAAAAGAAGAGTAAGACCAAAATAAATAAACCATAGCCTTTTGGCTGTCTCTCTGATTCTTGGGTGTACTTTATCGGAAGTGGGTCCAGGTGATTCGGCCACAAAAAGCTCAATTCCCCCGATTCCTAACAAGGGGAAAATGGCAACCGTCAACACTATAATACCTAAGCCTCCAATCCATTGGGTCATGCTTCTCCATAGGAGTATCCCTTCCGGCAACCCTTCTATGTCTGTAAGTATTGAGGCACCGGTGGTAGTAAATCCTGAGACGGTTTCAAATATGGCATCTGAATAATTGGGTATGCTTCCACTTAAGAGGTAAGGCATCATGCCAAAAACAGACATAATGATCCAGCTTAATGCAACGATCATATAGCCTTCCCTTTTCCGAATGTTTTGATCTTGTTTGGCAAAAGAAAAGAAAAAAGTTCCACCAATGGTCAGACAGATTAATGCTGATCCAATTAAAGTAATTTGATCTCCACTTTGGTAATAATAAGAGAAGGCAACACTTGGAAACATCAGCACCCCCAAGAGCATCATTAATCCTCCCATGACTTTTAAAATGGCCTTGTAATGAATCATGGTTAGTTAAATAATTTTTCCAGTACAGGTTTGGCTTCAGGCAAGGCCAAAACAATGGCTTTGTCATAAAGCTGCAATTGAAATTGACCATCAGGAATAAAAACTTCTTCCCCTCTAATCACACCTGCTACCACAGCTGTACTGGGAAAATGTAGGGCCTTCAAGTTCTTCTTGGTTAATTTATTGTTTTTGGTTACGGCGTATTGCACAAACTCTGCTTCTACTCCCTGGATCCCCGATACAGCTTCCACTTGTCCTTTTTTCAAGTACCTACTTACGTGATTTGCCGCCACCAACTTTTTATTTATTAGCGAATCTACACCTATACTATGGGAAATATGGATGTATTCCCTGGTATCTACATGGGCAATGGTTTTGTAAACGCCATGGTTCTTGGCGCTTAGACTGGTAATGATATTTGTCTCCGAACTGTCTGTCAAAGCTAAAAAACCATCCATAGTTTCCAGACCTTCCTCAATCAAGAGATTGATGTTTTTATAATCTCCGTGAATAATCAGGGCATTATCCAATCTTTCTGCAAGCCATTTACACCGCTCTTTTTCATTATGGATCAAAGTTACTCCATAATCACCCTCTAATTCTCTAGCTGTTGAATAGGCCAAGTCGTCACCTCCAATAAGCATCACATCATGAATATCTTTTTCTTTATGATGTACAAGGTCTTTAACGGTATTTACAGATTTATTATTGGAAATAAAAAAAACGTGATCATTGTTTCGTATAAAAGTGTCTCCCCTGGGGATAATGGTTCTTTGGTCCCGGACAATGGCAATAATTCTAATTTCTTTAAAAATCGGGTCGGTACGGGTATCAGAGAGCTTTCTATTGATCAATGGTGAATATCTGTCCAGAGTAATGCCTACTACACTCAACCTTCCGTCTTCAAATTCAATCACATCCGAAAAGCTTGAACGTTTCATCAACCGTGATATCTCCTTACTACATAGCATAGAGGGAGAAATGATAGAGTCTATCCCGAGGTTTTCGAAATACACTTTATTCTCAGGGTATAAATAATCATGATTTCTCACCCTAGCTATTACTTTTTTAGCCCCCAATTGTTTGGCTAGTACAGCCGTACAAATATTGGTTTTTTCTGAGGTAGTAACAGCCAACATCAATTCTGCATTGTGAATGTTTGCCTTTTTTAAAACATCAATTGAAGCCGAATCTCCTTCTATGGTCAACACATCAAGTCTGGAACCAATATTGTCCAAAACATCTTTGTCCAAATCGATTAATATAATATTCTTACTTTCGTAATAAAGCTGTTCTGCCAGGTGAAAACCCATATCTCCTGCACCAGCGATCACGATATTTACTGCCATAGCGTCGTATTAAATATTCAAAGGTAATATTAATCAAAAAAGGTGCAAGACCAATAATTATTAACTGATTTCCTCATAATATAACTGCTTGCCAAATATTAATTGGATTAAACCTTAATCGAATTTTTCAAAAACCAGTGCAGTTCTGTTGGTCATATAGATGCTTAACTGTTGCTTTTGGTCTGTAAAATATGCCAGGGTATTGTCTATCCGGCCAAACCCTCCATACTGCTTGTCATCTGAATTCAGGACAAGCCTGTATTGGCCCATTTCCGGTGCTTTAAATTTGTAATCAGCAATGGACACCAGTGGGTTAAAAGAAAATGCAAACAACAAGCCAGCTCTTCGAAAGACAATCACCTTATTCGCCGGATCAGCATGCACCTGATCGGCAAAAGGCGCGCACAGCACCCTTTGCTTTTTAATAAGAGCAAGCATGGATTTGTCCCAGTGAAGCAAAAATTGATATTTTAGGTCTTTATCTTCTGCCAGGCTCCACTGCCTTCGTGCATACTTATAGCTCCAATTATTCCCTTCTCTTGGAAAATCTACCCATTCTGGATGACCAAATTCATTTCCCATAAAATTTAAGTAGCCCTCTCCTCCAAGGCCAATGGTGAATAGTCTTAGTAATTTATGTAAAGCTATTCCTCTATCAATAACGATATTCTCATCCCCCACTTGCATATGAAAATACATCTCCTTATCCATAAGCCAAAAAGCGATGGATTTATCCCCTACCAAAGCTTGATCATGGGATTCGGCATAGGCTATTGTTTTTTCCTTATACCGACGGTCACTTAATTCTTTCCAAAACTCAAGAACATCCCATTCTTCGTCTTTCTTTTCCTTAAGCATTTTGATGTAAAAATCAGGCACCCCCATAGCAAGCCTATAATCAAATCCTACACCACCTTCTTCAGGCAACCTGCACAAGCCCGGCATGCCACTTACATCTTCGGCAATGGAAATGGCTGAAGGTTTCACCTCCTTTATAAGGCTATTTGCCAATTGCAAATAAGTAATAGCATCCCAATCTACATCTTTCAAGAAATACTTCTCAAAATGATCAAAAGTGGTTAATCCGTGATGAAAATACAACATGGAAGTAACCCCATCGAACCTAAAACCATCAAAATGAAATTCTTCCAACCAATATTTTAAGTTAGAAAGTAAAAATCGTTTGACTTCCCACTTCCCATAATCGAATAACTTAGAGTCCCATACCTCATGGTAACCTCTAGAACCGGAATGAAAATACTGATGGTCTGATCCATCAAACGCGTTCAAGCCTTCTGAGACATTCTGGACGGCATGAGAATGCACCACATCCATAATGACTGCTAAGCCAATTTGATGTGCCTTATTGACGAGATACTTCAAATCTTCAGGAGTTCCAAATCTGCTAGAAGGACAGAAAAAGTTAGAGACATGATAGCCAAAAGAGCCGTAATAGGGATGTTCCATTACTGCCATTAGTTGAATAGCATTGTATCCAAGGGCCTTGATTTTTGGTAATATTTTATCCGCAAAATCCACATAAGTACCTACGGTTTCCTCTTCAAGGCCCATGCCAACATGACATTCATATATCAACAAGCCTTCTTTGTTGTAGGCTGGAATAAAATCCCTATCCGTCCAAATAAAAGGTTTTTCAGGAGACCATATTTGGCCTGTAAAATCTTTACTAGTTTCATCCTGAACCACCCTTCTGATATAAGCAGGTATACGGTCTAAGCCTCCCTTATCTGAAATGACGTGTACTTTCACCAAACTTTCATGAACAAGTTTGTCTTTGTATGTATCATATGGCAATTCAATTTCCCAGACACCCCATTCATCCATTTTAAGGGGATGGCTATTTCTGTCCCAATTATTAAAATCACCAATCAAAAATAAAGCTTTGGCTTCCGGGGCCCATTCCCTATAAACCCATGCCTGCTTAGACTTGTCAAAATTAATCCCAAAATACTCATGACCCGAGGCAAATTCCTTTAGTCCTTTATTGGGTGTTTTAATTTCATCATATGCCCTTTGAAACCTAACCCATCTTTGGTAAATTTCTTCTTTGTAATCCTCTAACCATGGGTCCTCCTGAACAATTTTCAATTTCATATAGCTGTCTGCAAAAGTGATTGTATAATTTATTAAAAAAGTGCAGTTATTTCTTAACAGGGTAGCCATTCTTTTTCCAATGATCATACCCTCCTTCTAAATTGAACACTTGACTAAATCCTTTTTTTATCAATAAATCAGCGGCCTTCTTACTCCTGCCCCCTACTTTACAATATACCAGCACTTTCTGATTTTTATCTAGTGAAGCTATCTTGTCAGCAAAACCTTCTTGAAGAAAATCCATATTTACTGCTCCCGGAATTAAGCCTTGGGCCACTTCTTCTTTGGTTCGTACATCCAATATTACCGCATCCAACTCCTTTTCTGCCAATAAAAAAGTTTGAGGGTCAATATTGATAGCCTCCGTGCTTTCCTCGGATAGATTTTGAAGTGAAGCATTATTTTTTGAAA
>NZ_CAXBOC010000217.1:0-8553 GCF_963976465.1 uncultured Cyclobacterium sp.
TTAAACCCTTTTTAAAGAATAGCTTTTTAATGACAACAGATATTTCACTACCATCTTTAAGGGTAATATAAGTAGTTTTCTTTCTACTGTAACCTTGAAAAGCCGGAGAAAAGGTTTGTGCAATTGAAGAAAATCCAATAATGAAGCACACAAGAGTCAATAAATATTTATTTCTCATAATTGAAGGAACTTTAGAATATTATATGATCATTACTGGTAAAAATGGAAAATAACGCCTATATAAATATCAGCTTTTGTAAAAATAATCAATTACCCATAAATTCCTAAGTATTATAAATAATTTACATGCATTAACTGTTATATACCAACAAAAATTGACATGTATTTAACAAGTAATTATACTTTTTAAGTATAAATTAAATAATAAATAATCAATCATTTTTGAAATCTAATACTATCCTAAAACATATATACCTTAAAGTGCTTAATGGATTCAAATCTCTAAAAAGTTTGTTCAAATTAGGGAAACTCAATGTACTAAACATTTTGAACTAGTAGCAGCGATAGGTGAATATTAAATTATGTATTAAACTATTCTCCCTCCAATTGGTCATCATTTCTATTTCCAGGATTATCTTTATACCAATCGACATTGGAAGTACCTCCGGATTCGGCCCAGGTGCTAAAAAAGTTATACGCTGAGGTAATATCTACTTTTTCCTTTGGAACTTTAAAATCGTGAATAATACTTATAGCCCATGGAAATCCATTTTCTGAAATAAAATTCCCATATGTATCTTTATTTTCTCCTGTAAACTCAAGGCTGCTATTTCCTAAGCTAGTTCTGTTCATATAAGGTAAGTGAATTTCTTTTGCTCTTACACCATTAACAATAATGAAAGGGTTAAAAGGAGCTATCCCTAAATCAGAAGTGCTAACCGGTGCTACAAAATTCACAGAAATAGTGGTTTCATTTAAAATGTTATCTACATCATCAGCTAAGATAATGACAGCATTTTCTTGGTCTGCCTCGGTTCCATTGGAATTTAAGCTAATATAATTTTCTGTTAAAACCGGGCCGGAAACACTTTCAATTTGAGAAGGGGCCAAACCTTCAATTTCAATGCCTATCCCGTTGTTGTAACCGGCTCCATTGGCCTTGATATTACAGATTAAATCTAGGCGTACTGCCATATTATCAGCATTTAAAACAGCAATGGCCTGATAACTCAAAACTGCATCATTGAAATCGTAGTCACCGGTTGAAGGCCATAAGTCTTCAAAGGCAATTGTTCCTTTACCATATTTACTTGGGGTAAATAACTCGAAAGCTGCCTCTGCATCATTAGGATAAGCATCATCTTGATCTAATATCCCATCACCGTCTGAATCCGTTTCATCTATATTGTCAGCATACACCCTAAAGGTAGTTAAATCATGTATTGATCTCTTGTAGGTAGAGTTATTATTAGCTTTTACCCCATACTTGTATTGCCAGCCACCCGTTTCAGTGTCCATAATAATTAAATTAGCATAACCGGAAATATCGGCAATCCACAACTCCTGATTTGAGTCAAAAGTCATGGATGTTGGGGTAAAAGGCAAATTGTCTGCGCTTATTCTGGTACTTTGATAATTGTTATCTGAATCCAATTCTAGTCCATATAGCCCGGATGCAGAACAGAGAAATAGCTTACCATCTTCTGCAAAAACCAAATCACCTCCACTAGTATTATGAAGACCGATAATATTCCACGTATCTAATCTAGATCCTGTGGACGGATCGAAGGTATAAAGTCTGGAACCACTAGAAAAATACAATAATCCATCATTTGAATTGTATTCCAACCTAGGGCCTCCAAATCCTATATTTGCAATGGTCTCCCAACTGTCCTCTACAATAGAATATTTCATTAAAGGGTATGGGCTACTTCTCCCAATGGAGTATAGCACTTTATTTTCTTGATCAATTGCACAAGTATAACTACCCATAGGCATGCTAGATAAATCTGTCAGCACCCCTGTAAGCGGATCAATTTGAAACAACTGTCCTTCTCCATTTACCGCATACAAATAATCCGTTACGTTTTTTACAGCAGAGGTTCTTAAACTACGCTGATTGGCAGAAAAATTGAAATCCACTTTTTGGTCAACAATATCAACAATTGAAGAAGTAAAATTTAAATGTTCATTTCTTCGGATATATAATTTTTCGTAAAACTTAGGTATGTTAACGGTTTGCTTAAGCACCCCATTTACCGGAACACCTGAAAAAATTAATTTCTCCAGAACCTCAGACTTATAGACGGTTTCAGTAATCGTTTCACCTGATTCATCTTCAAATGTTTCGGTACCGGCATCATATAATTCATCTGTATAGGCATAAACATCATATTTCGCATACCCATCATTGTCATTAATAATAATTGTAACATCATCAGAGGTACTGAAGTCAAAGCCCTCAGGTATTGATAACGAATTCACTTCATTGTCTAGATCACCAATATCATCATTTATAGGAAGATTACATCCATAAAACAATAACACGGACATACTTATTTTTAAAAAAATACTAATAACTCTTCTCATAATTTGCTGTTTTGATTCAATTCCAATTGAAAAAATAAATTGTACAATAAATAACGAGATGCCAATCGAAATGGTTTAAAACTAATTCTATATTTTTAATTTAAGCTGTTATTCTCTCCAAAGTTATTCTGGATTTAAATGCAGCCCAAAAAAACCATTCCTAAAATCACTAGTGAAAGTATTGGATTTTAAAATATAGAATAATTTAAAATCCGAAACATTCCTGGTAAATAATTTCATTCCAGAAAAACAGCTTCAGCTTATTCTTTAGTTCTCAAAAAATGAATATTTAAATTACAATCTATAATACAAACGATAAATCCAACGACACCTCATTTCAACTCTCGTATGTAAAATTATATACTATTTTACTAAAAAAACCTAGTTTATTTATTCGTTTTCATGGAGAGTGGTGTAACCGCAATTACACCACTTGTGCTATTTCCTGATTTGCTTAAAACTCACCAAATCCCAATAACTAAATTCAGTATCCTCACTTTTCATTTGATCTGCAGCTTTTTTGTACTTTTTATTCCCATATTTATATGCTGCGATATTCAATTGATCTTTTATAAGTGACAGTTTACGTGTTTTAATTTGCTTGTAGGGCCATTCTTTTTTGGCTTTGGTATAATTGAACAAAAAGTCCATGCCCTTCTGTATACTTCCGCCTTTTTCATTAACAGTATCCCAAATATTGATCCCCACTTTTTCACATGCCTGGGCATAATACATAATCGCAAGCAAATTCATGCTACTATAATTCCATGAAATGGTCCTCGCAAGCTCTGCAGGTTGACTACCATCCTGTTCAATCATTTCTTCCAAAATTAAAGGTAGCCCTGCTTTCGCCAAACTATCAGCCCTTTCTGTCTGACCCAAATAAAGCGTGAGAGGAATAGTCTGGGCAAAATACCAGGTAGTATGGTTATTTCCATGAACAGCTTCATCCTTCCCATGCTTGCTATTGACTAACCATGAAACATATTCAGCCAACCAATCCGTCATTCCTTTGTCTATTCCTTTATCCCAATGTTCAGACGCAGAAAGCACCTTTAATATATCGGGCAATACAGCCATTCTCCTGGTGTCTATAATGCCTATACCTCTCCCCTCAGTCCTACCCGGAATTCTTTGAGCATAATTTAAATTGGGGTTCATTAGGGTTGCTGAGTCGAGAAACCATGTGTTGATTAATTGTATTGCATATTGGGCATATTGCTCATTTTCGAAAAAGTAATAAGCCTGACTTAAGGTATTCAAAGACTTCATTAAAGCTCCAAATTCATTGTGGTCTTTGTAGTCATAAAATTCCGGATTGACTTCCCCATCTCTTCTAATATAAGGAAGCCCATCCTCTTTTTTCGGGTCAGGCCACCAATAAGGTCCCATGCTGGTATAATCATGTATGTCTCCACTTGGAGGTAATTGCTTTTTATGTACTACCGAAAAGGGACCTGTTTGCAAAGCCTCATCAGCCTCCTTTTTCAACTTTACCATTTCAGGCAAATCCAAGGAAGTGTCGGAGTTCTGCTTTGCTTTTTCTAAAACAGCTCTCTCCCAAAGGATAAATTCCTTCTGTGCCCAGAGCAAATCAGAAGAAACCAAGACCAAAGCAAAGATAAAAATAAGGGCAATTTGATTTTTTTGGGTAATGCTCATTTTGGAAATTTCGGGTTTAATTATTGTCTTTAAAACTAACTAGAAAAAGAATAATATAAAAGAAAGAACTTACCGAGAGCCATACCTATTGTTGTAAGCTTATAAAGCTTTGGAAATCCTTTCTTTTATAAATTTATATGTGATAATTAAATTTGGGTAAATATTCATGCTTTTGAGGATATTATGAGGCTCAATGAGCAAGAACTGCCTCCTCTTATTCGAGAAAAATAGTCATGAAGTATAGAAGTCTCATGACTTATTTTGACATCACTTTAAAGCTGAAACCGGCAATATAAAACGTCGCTCAAAAAAACCGTAACCATATTTCAGGATGATACTGTCTTCTTTACTAAGCGATAGTTCCTCTTCACCTACGTGCAATTTATTTCCCTTGAATTTTAGTGATCCTATTAATTGTGTAGACAGCGGTGAAGCATCTTCCAAACTCATCCACAAACTATCTCCGGCCTGATTGGCCACCTTTAATTTGACCCTATCTGTTTGACTATAATCAAAATTAAGTGGGGCAGTAAGTGCTACTGTAATATTGCCATTTCCTGTTTTCTCCAAAACTATATCCGTATAATAATTGGCCATATAGGCCATGCTCATATTGAATGCAGTATTAAACTGAACCCAGCCTTCCGTCCAACCTAGATCTCCAACTTCCGGGAAATTGGGATAGTGGAAAGATTTTGGCGACCCGTCAAATACAAACTGTACCTCATCCAATAAACCTATCCCTCCTCTATGCCTGCTGTACCAACCAAGTTCGACTCCTTCCACCTCTTCAGGCCCCTTATAGGAAAATTGACGACCGGTAGGGTTTCTTCCAAAGGCATTCTCAATATGAGACCAGGCCAACATTTCCATATCTCTAATTAAAATCTCATCTGATAGAATCTCACAAGCGGCAAAAACAGCAGCCGGAAAACCCAATATATTACCGGTCTCATTCCATCCGGGTGGAGTCCATTCTTCCTTACTGTACTTTCTAAAATCCCAAAGGTTGTCGGATCGATCCAACATCAAATGCGCCCATTCATTTACTTTTTCAGGAATGCCTTTAGGAGATCGTTCAGGAAACTGATGGTAGAAGTAAGCAAAGGCTCGCATGGTCATATGCTCAGACATTCTTTGCCCCTTGGTGGTCATCGGATCTGCCCAATCCAAATGCTTTATCATCCACTCCATTTGATTAAAGGCCGCTTCAAAGTACTTATCGGCACCAACATCACCTTCACGTGTGGCCACCTCATACATCATAAGGTTTGGTATCACAGAAAAACCCGGAGGCATTTCCCCTTTGGTAGTTCCCATTTGCGTTTTCAAGGATAGCAGATTATGCGCTATACTCTTATTGTATTGAGAAAGGGAATGCTTAGAAACCGCTTCTTTTTCCCAGTTGTCCTTGACATATTGATAAACCATGTCAAAGTTTTGCTGAGGAAGCCATCTACTGATATACGGCCAAGCATATAGAAAATGTGCCAACTCTGCCTTTTGCATTTCATGATCCAACTTTTGACTAATTTTTACATCAGCATCCCAATGCATCAACTGAACGATGTCTGGAGTATCCTCGGCAAAGGGTTCCAATTTTCCCCATAGTCCCCTGTATTTTTCAGGAAAATCATCATTGGAAATATAGTGGCCTTTTCTTTCCATCCGCTCGTAAGCCTCGGGATTACTCAGGTACATGGCCACCAGACTTTGCATGGACCAGTTGAAAAAATCACCATCTCTCCATGCAAAACTTATCTGCCGAATATCATCTACTGTCCCCACATAATGGCGAGCTCCCAACATAAAATCAATCATATTTCTATAGGTTACTCTTTCAATCCAGTTGGCACCAATCCGAAAAGGAAAGGATTCAAGTCCATTTATTTTCACCAAAAACTCATCTTCACTTAATGGATTGAAATTTGAGAAATCCCCTTTTTCGCCGAATACCTTTCCTGTAAATTCTACCTTTCCGTTCTTAGTATTAACAATAGTAAATGAGGTATTGTCTTTGACTTCAGGTGCGGTAAAACGTTTGCTTCTGTAAAGGTTATATCCACTTTGATTTACGAGTATCGGCTTGTTCTCCATGCCGCTGGAATCAGCATATTTTTGTCCTAACAATTGCACCTCATTTAGCTGCATCATTCGTCCATCCATTGCTAACAACCTGACCCTATCTATCAGTTGAGGCTTCTTTAATTTCACCTCCACTTTATGAGCAGAATTGTTGCTCACCTTATCAAATGTTCTCCACTCTCCATTGAGTAAATACTGCAAATTAAAAGCTTCATTGGGCACTGCCGATGGAGCAAAATTTACAACTACGTTCAACACTTCTGTGGCACCCGGAAACTTGAAAACTATCCAGGCATTTTCATCCTCAACCCGACTGCTCCAATGGGTCTCTGAATCCCCATCAACAGCAAGTTTGGGCTCATGATTTTCTTCAGTGGAACTACTGCTTGCCTGAGCAGAAAAAGACAAATTGTTCTGTGCATTTGCAGCAAAACAGCAAAGCCAAAACAGCAAGGCAAAAATCCAATTTTGTACTGATTTCAACTTTTTATATTCCTTCATTTTCATAAACATACTATACCAAATAAAGCCACCGGAACATGTTCGTGTTTCTGTTTAAAAGATAACTTCAATTGATCCGTTTCAATTGGATCATTGAATTTAACCGACACAACAGTTTGATGATTATCTTCAATAATTGCTAATACTTTTCCATGTCCATCACTGATTTCAATCTCTCTTACGCAGAAAGGTATTTCATACTCAGGATGACCCATTAGGGTGGACTCTAGCGCATGATCAAAATCAGTATCAAAATACAGATTTAAACAACTAATAATCTGATGCTTATCCCAAACCAATTCAATGGAAGGATGAGAATCATTTAAGCAGGCTGCCCAGGCATTGGTAGCCGTTGTTGGTCGAAACACGCCATTCACTAAATATTTTGTTGAATAAAGGTCAATAGTCTTAGAAAACTCAAATCCAAGGTTATGTCCTTCAGGTCTTCTTTCCGGCAACCAGAAGTCAAACGCCTCAATACCAATACCTTTTGGAGGATCTTGCCTGCTAGAGGTAGCTACCGCTTTATTGAATTTTTGGAAGACTGTGAGCAGTCCTGTGGCTCTTGTTTCAGAACACCTTATCGACACCTTATCATTGGCTTCAAAGGCCACAAAATAATATTCTGAATTTTCTATATTAACCTGTGAATCAATAGTTAAATACTGTTCACCTAAAGTTAATTCAAACTCTTTTTTAGCCAAAATAGTCTCCGGGCTAAAGTTACCTTTCTTTTCACTTTTTAACAATGACACCACTATTTTGGTATTTTCATTCGCTTTAAACTGAAATTTCATAGCCGGAAATTTTCCGGGTGAAAGCGGTAACATTTGTGCGGCTGCAAAGGTCAAAGATTTCCAAGGTCCATCGAAAGCCAGCCCCGACAATTGCATGGTGGATGAAGCAGAAATCTTAGCCAATGGGGCCAAGTCTTCTTTCAATCTCAACGCATGATTTGGGATGTATTGACCCTGCAAAACCAAGCGATCTTTTAAGGCTTCTATCCTACCCTTCTTAAGGATTTCTGAAGGGCTAATTTCCTCCTCTTTGCAAAGCACTGCAGCCATGGCTACGGCCTGTGCATTGTGGGCACAAGTGGCCATTACTCGACTCGATCCGAAGGCCACATGACTGGCACTAATGATCCTGCCGGTGAGAAAAAGATTGCTAATATTTTTGCTGTACATGGTACGGTAAGGGATCTGATAAACGCCTTTGGTATGCCATTGGGTACAGCCCGGTATTTCTCCATAAACGCCATCCGCAGGATGCAAATCCAAAGCCCATCCACCAAAGGAAATGGCATCCTCAAAAACACGTTGTTCTACCAAATCTTTTTGAGACAAAATATAATCTCCTTCAAATCTTCGGCTCTCCCTTTTACCGGGAATCGTACCTACCCATTCTAAAGTATGGGTATCCACTTCGGGATATTCCCCGGAGTTTTTCAGGTGATTCCAGATGCCATATATTACTCGCCAAAGTTCCCATTTTATTGTTTCTGATTCGTGGATGGTGTCTTTCCTCCCACCGTATTCCACCCACCAAAGTCTACAACCATGATCCTTCAAATTGAAGGATTTGAATCTTGGCAATTCATCTATTTCTGTATTGGCATATTGGGGGACAACAAAACGAACCGGCTTGCCTGTGTCCTTGCTATAGAAGTAAAGGCTGTGTCCCAATAGCTCGCCGTATTGGTGATCGGGAGCAAATGCCTCGTCGAATTCATCAGCAGATTCTGCTCCCATTCGG
>NZ_CAXBOC010000218.1:0-8544 GCF_963976465.1 uncultured Cyclobacterium sp.
CGCTTTATGTAGAAGGCCAAGGACATCAACCGGGTCCAAAATACGGCCCTAGAAATTGGCATGTGGTACATTGGGACGGTAAAGAATGGCAGGACCATATCATTACCCAATCTGATCAAAATTATGATATGGGGAGCTTGTGGATTGATGGGGATAATTGGATGGTCATTGGACCAACCAACGATTCACCTCAAATTTATGGGGCAGGAGGAGAAGTAGAAATGTGGAAAAGTGCTGATAAAGGAAAGACCTGGAGCAAAACCAAAAAACTAACCAAAGGAAGTAAGCGAAACCATAATTATATCCGAAGGGTGGAAAAAGGAACAGATCCATTTTTATACTTTTGGGCAGATGGTGACCCCAATGATTTTAGCAAAAGTCAAATGTATTTTGGTGACAGCAAAGGTAAGGTCTGGCAACTTCCTTATGAGATGAAAGCTGACCAAGTAAAACCGAAACGGCTAAAGTCAGGTATTTTTAGCCGGTGGTTTTAACCAGCTTTTAAAAAGTATAAGAATAAAAGAAGTCCGATGAAGTAAATCTTAAATTTATTTTGCCGGACTTTTGCATTCCATCCTTTGAAATTCAACTATTAATTCCAATTAAGGCTTATACTTCTCATAGTTCGTTTGAGGTTTCCCTGATATTTTAAGTACCTAAAGGTTGCTTTGAAACATGTGGCAAGGTTTTAGTTGCTTCTCCTATGAATTTCAGGTTTTATTCTGTTTCTCCTTATTTTATGGGACACAACATTGGAATCTGATGGTCATTTAAAATAGAATATTTTTCTACCCCCATAAAGATAATGTAGCATCGGATATATGGATTCTTCTTGAAGTAAACCATTATCCTAATGGATTAGATGCTGAGTTTTTATCCGCAAAGGACAATAAATAGAATGATGATGGATAGATCATTGAATAAGCAAGTATGGCTAATTGCAATGTTATTTTTGATTCCTAGTGCTTTTAGCTGGGCTCAGAGGATCTCAGGTGAAGCCACCTTGAAAATTGATGATGGTTGGAACGAAAGAATTTATGCCATCAATCAGCTAGAATTTTATGAAGACAGCACCAATACCCTGACTTTTGAGGACATCAATCAGGAAGATTTCCAGCAGTTTATAAAAATCAGACCGGATTTCAGCAAAAACAAATTCAACACCAATTATACTTATTGGGTAAAGCTATCCATTGATAATAGTCCTGAAAGTGAAAAACGGTGGTTGTTGGAATTTTATGACCAAAGTATTGATCAAATAGAAGCTTATATTCCCAAAGCGGAAGGGGGCTATGAGATGAAGGCAATGGGAGACCATAACCCATTTTCACAGCGGCTTTTTAGCCATAAGAACTTTCAGTTGCAACTGGCCAATGATACAGCAGGTATTTCAAATTTTTATTTTAAAATTAATTCTTCCCAAAAAGCAGATATTAGAATTGCACTCAGGTCTTTGAACCGATTTGTGCATTACGCGCTAAGTGAGTATTTTCTTTATGGGTTATTTTATGGAATGATATTAATTATTGCCTTTTATAATTTTTTAATCTTCCTGGCAGTAAAGGAGATGAAGTATGTTTATTATATCCTTTATCTCCTAAGTGTAGGCTTGTATGCCATGAGTCTTGATGGCATAGGGTTTCAATATTTCTGGCCAAATTTCCCCCAATGGAATACTGTTGTCAATGGTGTTTTTAGTTTTTCAATCGTATTGTGGGCCATTTTGTTTACCGTAAGGTTTTTGAATACCAGAAGGAAAGCCCGATTCTTTCATTATGCATTGTGGTTGTCTCTAGCAGGTAAATTCTTCCTATTCTTTATGGGCTTATTTGTAGATCACAACTATTTTGAACTGACTTATTTTGACAGCTTACCTTTTTTATTGATCCTTACTACTGCCGTATATTTATTGATTAAGCAATACAAAGCCGCTAGATTTTTTGTCATGGCTTATGGGGTATTGTTTATTGGTATTAGTATAAAAGTCTTGGCAAATTACGCCATACTTCCACATACCACGCTTGTATATTATAGCCTTCACATAGCCTTTCTTTTGGAGATGGTACTGTTATCTTTTGCACTTGGGGATAGGATAAGGTTAATGAAAGAAATTCGCGACAAAGCATTAAAACGATCACTTACCCAATACAAAGAGAATATATTCCTGAAGGAAAAAGTGAACAAGGAGCTGGAGTCCAAAGTAAGTATTAGAACTGCTGAGCTCCAGGCAAAAAATGAATTGCTGGAAACTTACAATAGCCAGCTTCAAGCCAAGGATGAGGAGATCAAACGAATCAATGCCCTTTTGGATAAGGACAATTGGAAATTAAAAAGCTCCATTAGGGCCTCTTTTAAGGCGAGGTTGACGCAAAAATCCTTAACGCTTTCTGAGTTTAGAGAAATTTTCCCTGATTCATCCGCCTGCTATAGGTATTTAGAAGAATTAAAGTGGGCGGATTCATTTCAGTGTAGCCAATGTGACAACAACAAATATGGAAAGGCCAATAAAGTATTTAGCCGTAGGTGTACCAAATGTGGGCATATCAATTCTGTTACTGCAGGTACAATTTTCCACGGAATTAAATTTCCATTAGACAAAGCCTTTTACATCATTTATGCTTCCTACCTCACCCATGAAAAATTAACCCTGGATCAACTTGCTTCCATTCTGGATTTGAGAAGAAATACAATTTGGGCATTCCGGAAGAAAATCCTAACGAGAATAGACAGTGAATCGGGTTTTGAGATTGGCTGGGAAGAAATAGTACTATCTGAAATGGTTGATTATTGATACTAAAAAATCAATTTCATTCTACCTATCTTTCTATTTAAGGATTAAATAATGTGCTAACTTTTTCAATTGTTGCTTCTTGCACAGCCGGTTTATTCTGAGGATTAAAATGCCAGAAAAGATGCATGGCTTGGATTATTTTTTGCAAAAATTCCCTGCATGAAGTAGTTAGGAATTATTAGCCTAATTTAAATTTTATGGGTTAAACAAACCTGTTTACACCACATGTTATTCAACCGTTACAAAATTTCTAAAAACAGCTTTCATTTTGGTTAAATGAGGTTTTTTCCTGATATCAATGCGGTATTTTTTGACAAAAATGATGATTTTTTTAAGGCTTTTTGCATGCCATTGTCAGGCATTTTTTACTGTTAGACCTTCCTTTTTTCTAATTTTATTCTAGAATCAAAACGGATTTGATTTAAACCATAAACTATTAAAATTACCTAATCCCAAAAACCTATGAATTTTCCCTTTACTGTAGAGAAAGGAAATTTTAAACCCAAAATCCCTTTTTCATTATTATTTTCCGCACTCTTATTTTCAGTGCTTCTCTTTTCCAATTCCGGAGTATTGTATGCACAGCAAGTTACGGTAAGTGGTACCGTAAAAGATCCCTCAGGAGAATCCATCCCCGGAGTTAATATACTTGAGAAAAACACAGGAAATGGAACCGTCACAGATATTGATGGTAATTATGAATTACAGGTCAACTCTTCTGAATCTGTCTTGGTTTTTTCATTTATCGGATTTCAAACGCAGGAGATCATTGTTGGCGATCAAAGTACCATCAATGTAAATTTTGAAGAAGATGCACAAGGGCTCGAAGAAGTTGTTGTCATTGGCTATGGTACCCAACGTGAGCGAGACCTTACCTCAGCCATTAGCACGGTAAAATCAGAAGACATTGTTAAGACCCCAAACTCCCAAGCCATGCAAGCTCTCCAAGGACGGGTTGCAGGTGTGCAAATTGTGAGTAACGGAGCGCCCGGAGCTTCTCCGACTGTCAGGGTTCGTGGCGTAGGTTCTTTTGAAGGAGGAGGGGCTCCCTTATATGTCGTTGATGGGATGTTTTTTGATAACATAGACTTCCTTAATCCCAACGACATCGAAACGATTTCTGTATTAAAAGATGCTTCTGCCTCTGCCATATATGGGGTTCGTGCCGCTAATGGGGTAGTAGTAATTGAAACCAAAGGTGGAAATTACAACCAAGAACCTGAAATCGTATACGATGGCTATTATGGCATCCAAAATCCTCAAAATGTATTGAAGATGGCTAATTCCCAGCAGTTTGTTCAATATGTGAATGAAACTGGTTCGGCTGCTGATATGGCTTTCGTACAAAATGCCATTCAACGGTATGGAAGAAGTTATATAGACCCATCCTTGCCGGCGGTTAATACAGATTGGTATGCTGAAATGATGGCACCTGCAGCCATTCAAAATCATAATCTTTCTTTTAATGGAGGAGGTACCAAAACAAGGTATTCCATAGGTGCAAGCTATTTTGACCAGGAAGGATTAATGAAAGAAACACGCAATAGTTATCAGCGAATGAATTTTAGGGTTAAGCTAGATACAGATGTTAAAGAATGGATGACAGTTGGTGGGAATTTAAACCTTAGCACGGCCGAGCAATTCAATGGAGACAATGGGGCTTGGTTTAGATCCTATTTTGCAGTACCGATTTTACCGGTTTATGATGAGAGCAATACCGCTGCCACTCCATACCGTTTGTCCAATGCCCAACAATTGGGATACAGAAGCAACCAAAACCCTTTTTATAACTTGCTTTATTCTGACAACAGAAATAAGGTGGCCAAGTTGCTAGGTAATTTTTATTCCGAGATAGAGGTAATTCCCAATAATTTGACATTCAAAACATCCTATAATTTCAGCATGGAAAGCGTTAATACCAGGAATGTTGGCTTTGCTTATAGTGATGGTAGGGAGGAAAGGCAATCTTCAATAAGAAAAAATTCATTTAGCAGGTATGATCAGATCTGGGACAACTTTTTAACTTACCAGAACAATTTTGACTTACATAACCTAACCGTAGTTTTGGGGCAATCTTTCAGAAGTGAAACAAATGAAGTTTTATTTGCTCGTGGAGAGAATCTAAACCCTGATCCTATGCGAGGGGAAGAGGAGTTTTGGTATTTAAGTAACGCGACAGATTATGACTTGAATGACATCGGCGATGGTGGAAACAGGCTTTTTTACCAATCTTATTTCTCTAGAGTAGCTTACAATTATGCAGACCGATATCTTTTGTATGGAACATTTAGAAGAGATGGGAACAACAAATTCCAACAGAAGTGGGGTAATTTTGCCACATTTGGAGCAGGATGGGTATTAACTGAGGAATCTTTTTTCAATGTTCCGGCAATAGATTTCTTGAAGCTAAGAGGCTCATGGGGCCAGCTGGGAAATGATGGAATCAATTCTTCAGTAGGTGCACCTGAATTGGTAGAAAACAGGGGTGCCTATGATGGTGTTTTGGTAATTGGCCGTAGGTTGGATCCTACCTTTGACCTCATCGACCGTTGGGAAACCACTGTGGAGATCAATGTAGGCTTAAATGCCAGGTTTTTTGGAGAGCGCTTGGCTCTCGATGCCGATTATTTTGTTAGGGACACCAGAAATTTGGCAGTTAGTATTATCCCGCCGGTCATTAGGGCCAGTGAAAGAAGGAGTGTAGGAGAAATTAGAAATGAAGGCTTGGAGCTTTCTTTAAATTGGGAAGACATTGTTAGCCCTGAATTTTCTTATTATTTCGGTGGAAATATCAGTACCCTAAAAAACACTGTTTTAAGTTTGGGTGGACCGGAAAGTCTGGATGCCGGATCAGCTGAATTCAGGCAGCGATCTATTGTCGGCCAACCTTACCTTGCATTTTACGGGTATGAAACGGACGGTGTATTTCAGACTGAAGAACAAATAAACAATTACGGTTATTCCTCTCAGTTTATTTCAGAAAACAACTTGCAGCCGGGAGACCTAATATTCAGAGATCAAAATGGCGATGGGCTAATTAATGATGAAGACAGGGTAGTGCTTGGCTCATTCCTACCCGAATACACCTATGGGTTCAATGCCGGCTTTACTTATAAGGACTTTGAATTCTCGGCTTTGATCCAAGGACAGGTGGGCAATAGTATTCTCAACCGGAAGAGGGGAGAAATAATTTTCACCAACGACACCAATATAGATGCTGAGCTTGCAGAAAACCTTTGGAGGGGAGAGGGTACTTCCAACAAATACCCTTCAGCAGCCGGCTTAAGAAAAAGCTGGAACCAGAATTTGAGCAACTATTTTGTGGAAGATGGAAGTTATTTCAGGGTGCAAAATGTACGCTTGACCTATGCCCTCAAGGACAAACAGCTATTGGGAATGAAATTTCCGGAAAGTAGCATTACCCTTACTGCGGATAGGCCACTTACCCTTTTTAATTACAATGGCTTTAATCCTGAAGTCGCCAATGGTATAGACCGTCAAGTGTACCCCATCCCGGGAACTTACACCATTGGATTGAATATCAAACTATAAATTCGAAACAAAGATGAGAAATAAGAAATATAAAATCGTTTTGTTTTTGGCTTTGATTTCAGGGTTGATAGGTCAATCCTGTACAGATTTATTGGATGAACCTCTGGAAAATAAATTTATTGCCGAAAATACAGATTATACGCAGTTCCAAAACATGGACTTGTTACTTTATGGAGCTTATAATGAATTTTATTCCTTGCAGTGGGAAAGCTACCCAATCATTAGTGTGAGAGGGGATGATGTCAATGCAGGAGGGGATCAGGTACCCTTGACAGAAACCGATAATTTTCAATACAATAGGAGCTTTTGGATG
This sequence comes from uncultured Cyclobacterium sp., assembly GCF_963976465.1. Taxonomy (NCBI): domain Bacteria; kingdom Pseudomonadati; phylum Bacteroidota; class Cytophagia; order Cytophagales; family Cyclobacteriaceae; genus Cyclobacterium; species uncultured Cyclobacterium sp. Next base: position 6,657 of record NZ_CAXBOC010000218.1, read on the forward strand.
TACAATTCCACCTGGCTAAACCTTTACTCTGACCTTCTTTTTTGGCATGGTGCCATGGAGGAAATTGAAAAATACAGAGAGGCAGGAGCCAGTGAATCAGATACTCGCCAATATATTGCTGAAATCAAGGTGCTTAGGGCTTATGAACTGATGTACCTGGCAAAACTTTGGGGCTCAGTATTGATCCCTAGTTCTTCAGAGCCAAGCCACCTTTTTAACGTTGAGCTTTCTGATTTTGATGCGGTTATGGAACATATTTCCGGACAAATGGATGAAGCCATTCCTGATCTTCCCAGCGTTCATCCAAATCAAAGGTCTAAGGTTCGAGGTGGGGTAACCCGGTATACAGCCTTGGCAGTGAAAGCCCTTGCCAATTTAGAAATGAAAAATTACTCGGAAGTAGTAAATGCCACGGATGAAATCATTGGAAGTGGATTGTTTACACTAGAACCTGATTATTATCAGCTCTTCAAGCTTCCAGGAAAGCTAAATGACGAAAACTTATTGGAGTTGCAATACTCGGATTTTGGCCAAGCGAGTGGGACCAATACCAGGTATTTATGGGATTTTTTCGGCCCGGCCAACTGGACACCGACTGTTGCCGGTGCAGGAGGGGGATGGGGCTTTTGGGAGCCTTCTGTTAAATATGTGAAATTCATGTTGGATAGAAATGAGCAAGAAAGATTATCTACTACGGTGTTATTTACACCGGATGGTATATCCGAAATCCAATCGGATCCTGCCTACTCCACCCTGCCCAATTGGGTAAGCAACAGCAGTGAAGATGGAGATGTTTTTAACAATCATCCCAGGTATAATTTCCTCAGTGGAAAACATTACCTGCCTTCTACCCAACTTACACCTGGAAGGTTCTCTTATGGAGAAAATAAAAATTTCACCTGCATTAGATATGCCGAGATCCTACTCATCCATGCTGAAGCGTTGGTAAGTGGGGCCTCAGGTGGGGTGATTTCTGCAGATGAAGCCGTAAATCTGGTACGAAACAGATCAGGCTTAGGAAACCTTTCTGGTGTTGATCTTGATTCCGTTTTGGATGAAAAATTTGCTGAATTTGGCATGGAATGGGGTATCCGGTATTATGATTTGGTGCGCCATGACAAAACCAGTGCGCTTAATTATGGAGGAAGAACCTATGATGCCGGGGCAGATAGATTCTTGCCCTATCCTCTTGAGCAACAGGATATTTTACCTCAAATCAAAGAGGCAGCAAACAACAATTAATGAGAAAAATAAAATGTAATCCAATGATAAAGAATAGGTTAAGTTTTATTGTTTTGATGTCAATAATCATCAGTTCATGTACAGAAGGATACATTGATGATATTGACTATGTGGCACCGGGCACGGATAATGAGGCGCCTGAAATCACTGTTAATTTTCCAAGTGAAGGAACTCAAATTCGTGTTGTTGAGGATGTCACCGCCATAAATATAGATTTGGAGGTCGTTGATGATATTGAAATCAATGAGGTCTCATTGGTAATGGATGGAAGCGAAATTGCCAGTTTCAATGATTTCCCTGATTATAGGAGGTTTTTATCCGTATACAATTTTGAAGGGCTAACCAATGGGCAGCATTTGCTTGAAGTAATGGCCACAGACATGTCTGGTAAATCGGCTACTGAGTCCGTTACTTTTGAAAAAACGGAGCCCTATCAACCCATCTATGACAATGAGGTATTTTACCTGCCTTTTGATGGTGATTATGTGGAATTGATACAGCTTCTAACTCCTGATATTGCTGGTGCGCCGAGCTTCGCAGATGGCATAGTGTCCAAAGCTTATGCGGGAAATACCGATTCCTACCTAAAATTTCCGACCGAAGGCTTGAAGAGCAACTCATTTAGTGCCGTATTTTGGTACAAGGT
>NZ_CAXBOC010000219.1:0-8536 GCF_963976465.1 uncultured Cyclobacterium sp.
CTTCATTCTCTTTCTCCGGGGCTTCAGGAATGTCTAGTTTGGAGATTACACCATCCATATGTTGCGCATAGGCAGCCGACTCATCCAAAAAGAAAGCCAATTCGGGGATAATCCTTACCGATTTACCAATTCTTCTGCCCAGAAATTTCCGGATTTGGCTCTTGTTTTCATCCACCTTTTCGATTAATTCCGCGGGTTCAGCCAATAAAAAGCTCAAATTAATTTTTGCCAAACCCAAGTCTGGGCTCATCAAAACACGAGTAACGGTGACCATGGCCTTACCCACAATTGGCCTGCCCTCCTTCTGAAATATCTCCCCCAACTCTTTTTGGATCAATTTGGAATATTTTTGTTGTCGTTTACTTTCCATTTTTAAATATTTAATCGTTACAAATTTAGTGAAATATACGGGTAACCTTTAATTTCGTAAATTGAGTTTAAAATAAATATAGACCTTGCTGGAATTTTTCAAAATTAATGACCCACTGCGAATGGTAGGAATTCTTTTCCTTTTCATTTTATTGCAGACACCCTATTATTTAATGGACATCCCTACCTTGCAACCGGAATTCATCTGGAAACTATTAGGGCAGCAAATCAAGTCAGGAGATTTACTTTATGTAGCAATCATTGACAATACGGGCCCTTTTTCAGCTATTGTCTACTGGCTGAATGGCACTATGTTTTCCAACTCATGGCTATCCTTCCGTATTATAGCATCTGTCATCCTATTTTTTCAAGTGTTTTACGCCAATCATATGCTCATTGAAAACAATGCTTATGATGAATCCAATTATTTACCGGCGTTCATAATGCTGTTATTGTACCAACTTTCTTTTGACTTCATGACCCTCTCCCCAGCTTTAATGGGAAGCACATTTGTTCTGTTGGCCTTATCTAAATTATTAAGTCAAACCTCTGTTAACACAAACACCGTACCCTCTGTGTTACTTATGGGAATATATGCCGGAACAGCCTTTTGTTTTCACTTTCCCTATCTCTTATTTTTACCCTTGCTAATTTTTTCAGGGTTACTTATCAATGGATTCTCTTTTCAGCAACTTGCACTGATTCTTACAGCATTCTTATTGCCTACGGCTTTCTGTGCCTTGTTTTTCTTCTGGCATGACGCTTTACCTAATTTTATTGAATTGTATTTTACCCTGGCCTTTAAGCTAGATAAAATCTACCATGTCAGTTTTAAAGACCTTAGTTATATCTATTTCCTGCCTTTGATCATTGCAATCATGGGGTACTTGAAAAACAATATACTACGAAGGTTAACGGTCAACCAGCAAAAGCAAAACCATTTGTTTATGCTTTTCCTTCTCTTAAATATTTCCATGTTTTTTTTAATGGATAGGGTAAGCCCTTTCCAGTTTATCAGTATTGTACCTGTATTGGCCTATTTTATCACCCATTTTTTCTCAATTGCCAAAACCAAACTTGCGCAAAATGTTTTGGGATATAGCTTATTGTTGATAATACCTTTGATAGGATACAGCTGGACCTTTTATTTACTAAACGACAATTCTTTTAGCAAATACAAACTGGAGAATTCTGCTACCCATGCTATCCCTGACGGTGAAAAAGTAATGGTTTTGGGTAGTGACCTGGCACCTTATCAAAACACAAACATGGCCAGCCCTTACCTTAACTTCAGGCTTACAGAAATCTATTTTGACAAAATGGGAGAGAGGAAGAGAAAAATCAGGTTTTACCAAGACTTAAAAAAAGAACAGCCGGAAATCATTATTGATGAGGCAGGAGTTTTCGACGAATGGATCGATGACCTACCAAAAATAAAACCCCTATACAGCAAATCCAATATTGGTTTGATATATAGGGGTAATCAAGAATAAACCTGAAACTTTTTATATTATATTAACAGGGTATTTTCCCTACTCTTCGGGCATGTCTTCCGCCCTCAAATTCAGTGGTAAGGAAAGTATCTACCATTTTCTCTGTCAATTCGAAGCTTACAAATCTTGCCGGGATAGAGATTAAATTTGCATCATTGTGCTGCCTTGAAAGGGCTGCCAATTCCTCATTCCAGCAAATAGCGGCCCTAATTTCTTGGTGTTTATTTGCCGTGATGGCCACACCATTCCCACTGCCACAGATGATAATCCCACGTTTCATCTCTCCAGAAGTCACTGCATTACACAATGGGTGGATAAAATCAGGATAATCCACCGACCCCTCTGAAAAAGGACCAAAATCCTTTACTTCGTAACCTTTCTTTTGGAGGATCTCTATCAACTTTTGTTTATAGGTGAATCCTGCATGGTCACCTCCTATAGCAATTATTTCTGACATAACTATTGTTTTATAACTTGTCTTCCAGCTCTTCTTCTCTGCGTTTCTTTTCCAAACGTTTGGCGATGATGATACCCGCTTCATAAAGCACCAATATAGGCATGGCAATTAGTATTTGACTGATTACATCCGGTGGAGTGATCACTGCAGACAATACTAAAATCACTACAATGGAATGCCTTCTATAAGCCTTGAGCTTGGCAGAAGAGACAAGCCCGGCCTGGGTCAGGAAATAAATAACTACCGGAAGTTGAAACATTACTGCTGATGCCAATACCAACATGGATAAAGTTGACACATAGGATGTGATATCAAACTCATTCGCAATAGAAGGATCAAGCTGGTAGTTGGAAAGAAAGTTTATTGAAAGTGGAGATAAGATAAAATACCCAAAACTTGCACCCATGAAAAACAGTAGGCTCACAAAGAAAACTGCTCCTCTGGCAGCATTTCGCTCCTTTGCATATAGCCCAGGACTGATAAACCTCCATACTTCCCAAAATACATAAGGAAAAGCGGCAATCAAGCCTACCACCAAACTGGAAGTAATGTGCATGGAAAACTGCCCTGTCATTTGCCTACTTTGGATAATAAAAGGGAGCTTCTCAATACATAGGGCCGGAAGATAAAATAGTTCAGACAACTTACAAAGCATTCTGTAAGTCACAAAATCTACTTTCGAAGGCCCAAGAATTACCTGACCAAACACAAACCCCTTAGAAAGGAATGCAAGGACCATAAAAATTAGAATCGCCGATATCGATCGCAATAAATGCCATCTCAACTGTTCTAAATGATCCAAGAAGGACATGCCATTCTCTTCTTCCTCTTCTTCGTTATATTGATCGAGTGCCACTTATTTCTAATTTAATATAAAGGAAATTGAACCATCCAGTCGTTAACAGCCGCTTTAATCTCTTCTAACTTAGTCTCATCTTCATGATTCATAAGTGACTGGTCGATCAAATCCACAATTTTCAACATATCAGCTTCTACAAGTCCACGTGTCGTGATGGCTGCAGTACCAATACGCATTCCGGAGGTTACAAATGGAGACTTGGTATCAAATGGAACCATGTTTTTATTAATGGTGATGTCCACTTTACCAAGTGTGTTTTCGGCAATTTTGCCTGTTAGTTCTTTGTTTCTAAGGTCTATTAACATCAAGTGATTGTCTGTGCCTCCTGATATTAATTGATAACCTTTTTCAACAAATGCTTCAGCCATAACTGCTGCATTTTTCTTTACCTGAATGATATAATCCAAATATTCATCAGAAAGCGCCTCTTCAAAAGCAATGGCTTTGGCTGCAATAATATGTTCTAAAGGACCACCCTGGGTGCCCGGGAACACCCCTGAATCCAATAAAGCCGACATTTTCCTTAACTCTCCCTTTGGATTTTTTAGACCAAATGGATTGTCAAAATCTTCTCTCATAAGGATCAAACCTCCTCTAGGACCTCTAAGGGTTTTATGAGTGGTGGTGGTTACCACATGGCAGAATTCGAGCGGGTCATTGAGCAAACCTTTGGCTATTAACCCTGAAGGATGTGAGATATCAGCAAGTAAAATCGCTCCTACCTCGTCTGCTATTGCTCTTAACCTTTCGTAGTCCCAATCACGGCTGTAAGCAGATGCACCACAAATCAATAATTTAGGATTAACTTCTCTGGCTTGTGCTTCAACTTTATCGTAGTCTATCACGCCTGTTTCTTCCTCCACACCATAAAAGTGGGGATCATATAGCTTTCCTGAAAAATTTACCGGTGAACCATGAGTAAGGTGGCCACCATGTGAAAGATCAAAACCTAAAATGGCATCTCCTGCTTTTAAACATGCTAAAAACACTGCTGCATTGGCTTGTGCTCCGGAGTGAGGTTGAACATTTGCCCAGGTTGCACCAAAAAGAGCTTTGGCTCTATCTATAGCAATCTGCTCAATATCATCCACTATTTCACAGCCACCATAATACCGTTTCTTGGGAAGACCTTCAGCGTATTTATTGGTAAGCACGCTCCCTGCTGCTTCCATAACTTGCTTACTAGTGAAATTTTCAGAGGCGATCAGCTCTATTCCTCTTTTCTGTCTGTCCTCTTCCTTTGCTATCAGGTCAAATATTAATTGATCTCTTTTCATGTAATGATCTGTTCTATTCACTGAGTTCACATCCTTACCTACCTACGTAAAAAGAATGTAAATCAGACTTGATTCTAATTCGAATGCCAAAATTACTCTTAAACAATGTATAATCCAATTGTCTTTTCAATTTGATTGTTGGTAAAATCAATATATTTCAAGCTTTTGCTAACAATAATCCTATCAATTATATCAGCTCTAGAAAATTATTGCCTTTTTTGGAAATATTGAGGACTGTAGAATATTAATAAGCTGAACGGTAATCTTAACATCAAGCTCCTTATCAGTGAAAACGAGTCAAAAATTATGCTTAGACCTTAGTTAGCAATAAGAGAAAATTCAACAGCTACCCACTAAAAAGAAAATTTTCCATAACCTCAAATCAATTGATAAGTGCCTGGTTTTTATTTCGAATTAGCGGTTAAATGATATATATTTGCCTGAATATGAATTTTGACTTTCAACCAAAGACGTATTTCAATGAAACCGCTACCAATGCCCTGATAGCGAAGCTTACTTATCCCGAAAGTCAATGGGGAGAGGAAATCTGCATTTTTGCTACTTCGGTAGATGGAGTAATTTATTTTGAAATAGTCGATTTTTATGGAAATGAATATTCAATAAAACCCAGTGAATGCAGAAATCCCCTGCCATTACAGGAATTGATTTTACTGATAGAATCGATGGAGGTGGATAAGAAAGGAGAAATGGGAGGAATTAACGAAACCCTCTTGGGCATTCCCGTTGCGGAAAGCACGCTTTACCCACAGTTAAAGCTTTATTTTGATCAAAAGAGAACCCATTTCGGATTCGTTTGAATAATATTTTAGGCCTTCTTTCTTAAAATTGGTCGCCCAAACTGATTTTACATGGGCTCAAAGATTCCAATACTATGGCAAACATACTTATCGTTATCACCTCCATTCTCATAGGTTTGATTCTACAGAAAGTCAGAAATTTTCCGGTAGAAGCACCCAAGGCATTGAATGCTTATTTGATATATGTGGTTTTACCTGCTGTCTCTTTGTTGCACATCTCAAAGTTGAACCTAGGTTTGGAATTGCTACTGCCGGTATCGGTGGGATGGATTATTTTCACCATAACCTGGATTCTTTTTGGCTACTTAGGCAAACGTTTTGGCTGGGACAATAAAACCATTGGATGCCTGATTATATGCGGGGGGCTTTCCAACACCGGTTTTATTGGTTACCCTGTGATCGAAGCCATATATGGAGCTGAAGGACTAAAAATAGCTGTCCTTATTGATCAAACTGGCTCTTTTCTAGTGGTCAGTAGCCTTGCCATTATTGTAGCCTCTCTGTACGGATCGGAAAAAATGAGGAAAAGAGATATCTCCAAGCAAATGTTACTCTTTCCGCCCTTTTTATTCTTTATTCTGGCTCTTTTACTTAATATATTTCAAATTGAAATCAGAGGCGTGGTGGAAAAAGTGCTTGAGAGTTTCTCTGCAACGCTTACTCCCATCGCTTTAATTGCCGTGGGATTACAAATAAAAATTAAAGTTTCAGACATCAAGGACAATTACCTTTGGTATGGACTTGCCCATAAACTGATCCTAATCCCTGCTTTAATATATGTCATTTATCATTGGATTCCGGTGAATAACCCGGATCAAAACCTAATTTTTAAAGTAAGTGTCATGGAAGCGGCCATGGCCTCCATGATCACCTCTTCAATAATTGCGACCAATTACAATCTCCGTCCAAAACTAGCCTCACTTTTGGTGGGAGTAGGTATTCCTCTTTCGGTAATTACCCTTACCTTTTGGTTTTACCTCTTGGAATATTTTCGCTAGCCCTGATTATTCGGGATTAGGCGTTTCTTTCTGCTCTGTAGTGGCCGGCTTATTCCTATTGGTGAATCCCTTGAGCAGGTTTTTCACCTCATTGACTGCTTTTTCTTTGGTCTGATCCACCAACTTGGAGGCTTCTTGAACCAAGCTGTCTTTGGCCACTTCAGATTTCTCCTTAAACTCTTGTTTTAAACTGTCTTCTTTTGCTTTGAAGTCAGCAGCAATTTTTTCTTGTACATCTTCCTTCTCTCCGCTTACTTTACTTTTCAAGGCATTAGAGATATAGCTGTCCAAAGTCTCAGAAGAGGCCAAACCTACATTCGGACGGGCATAACTACCACCAATATTAAAAGCCAATGGTACATTGGTATCTGACAAGTCAGCTCCAACTAAACTGGTAACCAAACCATTGATCTTTGAACCAAACTTACTCGCTGGAACATCTATGGCAACCAGATAATTGATCCGACCGTCAAAGCCGGTGCTACCCTGGATCTTTGCAGGGTAGTCCCATAATTGCAATTCAAAGGGAGGGATGTTCAGCATACCATCTTCTATTCTAGCTGAAATATTCATGGGCTTTAAACTAATGGTAGCCGTATCTTCCAATTTTGTCAAACTTGTAATCCCTTGGATAAGGGGACTATCTTTGATAGCCGTTTCGGCCAGTTTGATTAAGCCTGAGCCATCAAGGCTTGATAAAACAGGCATCATGTCCTGCCCCAATAAGCCGGAAAAAGAGAATTTTGTTGAGAAACTCCCTGTTACATGCTGTGCTATAGGAGCAAATGTTTGGACCGTCACAAACGACTTAAACGCATCTTGCACACCCAATTTACTGATATCCAGCGTCATGTCGAATGAGGGCTTTGTAATATCCTTTGAATTATAACTCCCGTCAAATGCGATTGAGCCTCCCAACATATTTGTTTTAAACCCTTCCAGAGAAAGTACAGCATCCTTGATCTTCATTTTCCCTTGCGCATTGTTAAGCGTAAGGTTATCATAAAAAATTTTGTCTGCTCTCACATCCATAATAAAATCAATATTATCAGGCAATGCAATGACCTCCAAAGAGGTAGTATCTTCATTGACGCTTTCAGTTTCTGTCATCCATTCATTGACGTTGAAATTACTAGAATAAACGGACAAATTCCCTTTGAGCTCATTTCCTTCATCACTTAATAAAAATGCCATATAGTTAGACAAAGTACCTGTAGCTTCCAAAGGGCTCTCTCCCAATCGGGCATCCATTTTAGTAAGATTGATAGCTTTTGGGCTGAAGTTGGCAGAAGCTTCATTGATTCTAATCCCTTGCGGATAATCTTTATCTGCATAATAAAAATCATTGACCACCATTTCCCCTTTGGCGTCAAGGGCTCCAAAACGGTTCGCCTCAATGGCAGCATAGCTTCCTTTAGCATCCAAGTCTGCCCGAATATTACCTTCCAGCAAGACATCTTCCATAGGAATAATTGTGGCAATCTTGCCTAAATCAACAGCTCCGTGTACGGCGAGATCATAATTCATCTCCTCCAGGTCACTAAACTTTAAAGCTCCTTCGATTTTCTCCCCTTCTAACTCAAAGCCAAATGATGGAACATCAATGGCAAAATCATTCATTTGGCCTGTATTATTATTAGCTATTGCGCGCACATTAATATTATCTATGGGGGCCGGATAGGCCTCACTTTTCACATACCCGTTTGATAAATCAATATTCGCGTTGATTACAGGAATAATTTGTGCCACACTATCATACCTTCCTTTGGCGGTGGCATCAATGGCCAGCTTCCCCTTAAGCTCCATGTCTTCAATTGGGAAAATTGAGGACATTTCCAATAAATCCAATTCACCTTTAAGTTGGCCATCCATCTCATAACTGACCAAATCTTTTATTTTTAATCTTCCTGAAACCGGCTGTTCTCCAAATTGGAGGGCAAAAGTGGAGAGATCAATGCTCGTATAGTCCAGATCCCCAGATTCATTGACAACTTTTAAATCCATGTTTACATGCTGAACGGGTCTTGGAAGGTCTGGATACTGAAACATCCCTTCTTTTATTACAAGACCAAACTGAAAAGCAGGAAAAGAATTTTCATTGTAGGTTCCTTTTAATGCTCCGGAAAAATCCATTTCACCGGAGGTTTTCAGCGCATCAAATGAGGACGAATAAACCCCGGGAACCAAAGAAAGGGCACTTTTAAAATCATTGTCTTGTCCATAAAACTTGGCATCCATCTCTATATCATTCCCAGGCATAGCAAG
>NZ_CAXBOC010000220.1:0-8532 GCF_963976465.1 uncultured Cyclobacterium sp.
AAAAGCCAGACCTCTCATAGTCACTAATGAGTTGGCAATAAGTAGTTGGCAAAAAAAGGAAAAGGCAGTTGGCAAGGGGGAAGTTGGCAGTATTACGAATAAGCAAAAATAATTATGGCAGGTAGTTTTCGTGATTTGACGGTTTTTAAAAAGGCTTTTTCGCTGGCAATGGAAGTGTTTGAGATCACAAAAACATTTCCATCTGAGGAGAAATATGCATTGACCGACCAATTGAGAAGGTCATCGCGCTCAGTGTGTCGGGCCATTGGTGAAGGGTATAGAAAACGTCAATATCCAAAGCACTTTTCAAGTAAGATGAGTGATGCCGATATGGAAAACTCCGAAACGCAGATTTCACTCGATTTTGCACAGGCTTGCGATTATTTAACTATTGAAAAATATAATGAATTGATCAGTAAGTCTGAGGAAGTAGGCAGAATGATAAATCATATGGTAGAGCATCCTGAAAAGTCCAAACCAAGAAATAGATGAAGGTGTCTTTTGTCAACTGCCTTTTGCCCATAGCCAAATTAATTGATTAAAAATTATAACGACTAAAAAGATGAAAGAAATAAAAGCATTTATAAAACCAAAAAGAGTACAGGTAGTAGTAGAATCTCTGCGAGATGCAGGATTTGAAAGTGTAACGCTATCCAAGGGAGAAGGTACGGGAGCTCATAAAGATCCTGAAGCTTCACCTTCCCTGGACTTTCATTTTACCGATAGCCCGATAGTTAAGCTGGAGCTGGTCTGCCAAAATGAAGAAATGGACAAAGCCGTGCAATTAATATGCGGCAAAGCCAAAACGCAAGAACCTGGCGATGGCATTATTTACGTCTCTGAAATAGATGATGCCTACAGAATAAAGACCGGAAAGTCTATCAAAAGATTTGATATGAAGTGAAGAATGTCATGGAGTTTCCAATTGAAAAAATGCAGCAATTAGCCAGGGAACGTGGCGGACTTTGTTTATCAGATTTATATATCAACATCAAGTCCAGGTGGTGGTGGCAATGTGCTAAGGGCCATTGCTGGCAGGCTACCCCCTTTTAGTGTAAAAATAAGGAAAAGCTGGTGCCCTTTATGTGCTAACAACCTTCCGCATGGAACAGAGAAGATGCAATCCCTGGCTCATGCAAAGGGAGGTAAGTGCCTTTCAAAGGAATACAGAAACTCCAAAACACCGCTCATGTGGCGATGTAAAAACGGTCACCGTTTCCTGGCTACCGCTGATAGTGTAGTGCAGGATAAATGGTGTAATAAGTGTGAAATAAATGTTTAACCCTAAAACCTACAGTTATGATGTATGATTGGTATTTCGGAGGAATGCACTGGATCTGGTGGATCTTGTGGCTTATCCTTCTATTCTGGATTTTCTTAATTCCATACCCTACTCCCGGACAAAACAGACGAAAGGATAAGGCCATGGAAGCCCTGAGATATCCGATGAGGAATTTGAACAAAAGAGGAAAGTCCTTCAGGATAAGAAGAAGTAGTTATAGAGCCACAGGTGTATCCCAAGCGAGGTGACACCTGTGGTTTATAAAAGGATATTATAAAATGAAAAAACGGAAAGTATTTGCTTATATACTTATTGGATTAGCCTTTGGACTATTTGTGATACAGCCCCTGGCTATTTCACTTCACATGTATGACATGCAGGGAGATAATGGCAACTGGTGGAAATACCTGCTTGCTTCATATCAGCAGGAAGTTAGTTCATGGGATTTAGATCAGGCCATCATCAAATTGCTATTCGGCTTACTGGGCATTGCCCTGGCACTGATGTTTATGGTCAGGCAAAAAATATTTCAGCTTACCACAAGAAGGGATAGGTTGGAGGAGATCAAGGAGTTGATTGCGGCAGGAGAAAACCAACAGGTAGAGTTTAAATCTACCTTAAGATGGGACTTGAGGCAGTTTAAGCCGAATAAAGCTTTGGAAGAGGTAGTAGCCAAAACAATTGCCGGATTTATGAATACCCAAGGTGGACACCTATTCATAGGTATTGATGATGATGGTGAACCACTGGGTCTGATCGAGGACTACCGTTGTTTAAAAAAACCGGGACGAGATGGTTTTGAGCAGTATATAATGCAACTGATCTCCACCAAATTAGGGGCAAATTATTGCGCTCTGGTAGATGTTTCTTTTTACCAAATAGAAGGGCTTGATGTCTGTCATCTTGAGATTAAACATGCGCACTCTCCGGTCTATCTGCATCAGGACGACCGTTCACACTTTTATATCCGCACCGGAAACGGTACCCGTGAGCTGGACATCCCTGAGGCGCTCAATTACATCGAAGAAAATTTAAATGGACGTTAAGCATGAAAATTATATTTATTACCCTGCTATTTTTTGCGCAAACATGGGTGGCTGAGGGTCAATCCATGTACCAGACTACCGAGGGGCATATCGTGATGGTGGCCGAAATAAATAATGAACGGATAATTGCTGAAAGCCATAAGCTGTTTCTTTTTTTGGATTATAATACCAAAGAAATTTCAGGAAAGCTAGAACTAAAAACCATAGATACCGGTATTGGTTATTTAAATGAGCAGATAAGCAATGCTGATATAATCTCCTTTTCAGGCTTTATCCCTGTAGATGATTTTATAAGTAAGCCACATGCTCCGATTTCGTTTAACTGGCCTTTAAAAGTAACGGCAGGTGAAAGTACATTTCAGATTGTTCTTTCTGGCAACCTGAAACACTTTAACGGAGGTGAGGCCATAGCATGTATGCTGAGCGCTACCGGAGATGTTAACACAACGGAAATAGGCCTGAAATCAATTTTACCGGAAATAGGCGAAACACTAAAGTTACAGTTTACACAGGTAATACTAAGAAAAAATAAGTTATGAGCACTATAAAAGAACTTGAAGAAAACCTATTGCAACACAATATCAAATCAACCGCTATGCGGCTACTGGTCTTGGAATACCTGTTGGAACGTGAGTCAGCTGTAAGCCTTACAGATATATATAAAGACTTTGAGAAATCTGACCGGACTACCATCTACAGAACATTGAAAGTTTTTGAAGATAATGGCATGGTGCATAGCATTGATGATGGCACAGGCGTGCCTAAATATGCACTTTGTTCAGATGCCTGTGATGTAGGTAAGCATGATGATGCCCACATCCATTTTCATTGTGACCAATGTGGCCAAACGTATTGTCTGCCCAGGTTCAGGATTCCACATTTTGAGTTGCCTGAGAATTTCAGCAAAAATGAAGTAAATCTAATGGTGAAGGGTATCTGTCCGGATTGTAAGTAATAATTAAGAATATGCTCTTAAATAAAAGAATATCCATACTTGACTTTATCAAAACCATTAAGGTTGATATAGTACTTATCTCCTCGTATGCGGTTGTGGTAGGCATTTTCGATCAATACGGATTTCTTGACAAAATTTCGGTTCCTATTGGCGTTACTGCCGTTTTTGGCACTGCGGTAGCATTGCTGTTGGGTTTTCGAACCAATCAATCCTATGAACGGTGGTGGGAAGCCCGTATTATTTGGGGTGCTATTGTTAACGATTCCAGAACACTGGTTAGGCAGTGTGTTTCATTTTTTGAAAGAAGCAACGATAGCTATGAAGCCCTGGTCGGGGAAATGGCCAATCGTCAGATCATTTGGTGCTATGCGCTCGGAGAATCACTAAGAAAACTACCTTTTTCCCACAGGGTCATTAAATATACAGAATCCAATAAGACCGAAGCTTTTAATATTCCAAATGCTTTATTGTCAGAACATTCTGAAACCTTATTGAAGGCAAAAGAAAAAGGTATGGTCAATGATTTTCAGCAGGTGCAAATCGATAGCACCATCGCCAGATTATGTGATTCTATGGGCAAGTGCGAACGCATAAAAAACACGGTTTTCCCGATCATTTTTATTGCCATCGAAAAAACCTCCATTCTCATGCAGGACCCCTTTGAGAACCAGCCTTTGGACACGCCCATGACAGACCTGGCGGAAACGATAGAAATAAACATCAGGCAAATGATTGGAGAAACGGATGTACCTGAAAAGAAAAAACCGACAGACTATTATGTTTTATAACACAAAACAATAACAATGGATTTTCAAACTGAAATAACGCTCATACCCAGACTACTTGTCGCCCTGGTACTCGGTGTTTTGATAGGACTCGACAGGGAAATTGACGGGCATGCCGCAGGAATCAGAACGTATGCTGCCGTTTGCCTGGGCGCAACCTTGATAACGATTATCAACGCCCATATTGAAGTGGCGGATCAGACCCGCATTGTTGCCAATATTGTTTCAGGCATTGGCTTTCTGGGTGCCGGTATCATTTTCAAAGATGGATCCAAAAATTTCATTTCAGGTTTGACAACCGCAGCTACTATTTGGGCCACTGCGGCTGTAGGAATTGCTATTGGATATGGCATGTACCTTATCGGGAGTGTCACATCCGCCTTGCTTATTCTATTATTGATTTCACATCATTTCCCTTTTTTAAAAAAGAAAAATATCAGAACATGAAAAAACTACAAATAAAAATACCATTACTCCTGCCCGAAGTACCGGATGAAAAAGATCAATGTGTACAAAAACTTATTCAACAACTTTAGGGAAAAGAAGGCTTGTAGAAAATTTATGCGAACGATGAAAATGGAATGTGGAAGTTGGATATGCAAGAGGCAATGAAATATAGAAAACACTCTTGAATTAATATAAATTAAAGTTAAAAGAAAATGATACAGCTACAGGAAACTAAAAAGGAAATCTTAATTACCGCTGAAATGAGCGGTAAGATCACAAAAAAAGGCATAGAAAAAATCCATCCGCTCATACATCATATCATCGATAAGGGAAATAAGGTAGATTTCTACTTTGAATTGGAAAACCTTCGCCGCTACAAGCTGGAAGGTTTATGGGAAGGCCTAAAGGTAGATACCGCACATTTATCAGATTATGGCAAAACGGAATTTGAAGGAAACAAAAAATGGCAGGAATGGGCGGCCAAAGCCATGGATTTGTTTACAGATTCAGAAGTCAAATTTTTTGACCTCCAGGAAAAGCAAAAGGCGAAGGAATGGATCGGTCAATAGAAATTAGCAACTCCGGATTAGCATATATTAGAGAAACTGCCCGTAAGTTTCTAGACAGGGAGACCACCGGAGGATTGCTTCTAATTGGCGCAACTATTATTGCCCTAGTGCTGGGCAATTCCCCTTGGGCAGATGCTTACCACCACTATCTGAAAGACGAATTTCTCTTTGAACTATCCGAACATTTTTCTTTTGGTCTGACCACCGAGGAATGGATCAATGACGGGCTGATGGCCATATTCTTTCTGGTGGCCGGCATGGAACTGAAGCGGGAAATAATGGTGGGCGAATTATCGTCCTTCAAAAAAGCTTCTATGCCGCTCATGGGAGCAATCGGTGGTATGATTTTACCCGCACTGATTTTCGCAGGTTTTAACTACGGTACGGAAAATATCAATGGCTGGGGAATCCCTATGGCTACAGATATTGCCTATTCTTTGGGCATCATTAGCCTGTTGGGTAAACGGGTACCTGCTCAGATAAAAATCTTTTTGGTGGCGCTGGCCATAGCGGATGATTTGGGGGCAATACTCGTTATTGCACTCTTTTACAGCAATGAGCTTAGTGGGCTGTACTTCAGTGCTGGTGGAGGCGTATTCATCCTTTTGTTACTGTTAAACCGTTTTGGGGTAAAAAACCTCTTCTGGTACATTGTGGGAGGAGTCGCTTTATGGTATTGCTTCCTGAATTCAGGCATTCACCCGACTATAGCAGGGGTGCTTTTAGCTGTAACCATACCTGTAAAACCCAAATTGGACAGTAAGGTTTTAAAGGAGCGTACCGTTCATAATATCAAAGCATTAGAAGAAACAGATATTGAAAACCGTGACCCCATGCAGGATAAGCGCCAAGGACAAATACTGAAAGCTATTAAAAAAGACACGGAAAATGCCAGGCCACCATTGCTCAGGTTAGAAAACAGTTTAATTGACTTTAATGCTTTTTTCATTATCCCGATTTTTGCCATTGCCAATGCAGGTGTAAAACTGGATGTCGGGTTTATGGAAGTGGTTTCGGGCTCTCTTGGGCTTGGTATTTTATTAGGGCTTGCCGTGGGTAAAGTTGCCGGTATTGGATTGTTCGCATTTATCGGTCAGAAATTAGGTATTGCAGAACTGCATCCTTCATTGAAATGGCGGCATATTATTGGTATGGGCCTTATAGCCGGTATAGGGTTCACCATGTCACTGTTTATTACCAACCTGGCATTTGACAATCCTGAGATTATCAAGGTATCCAAAATCAGTATTTTAATGGCTTCTCTAATTGCTGCTATAGGTGGTGTCATTACTTTGGTGATCGGCACGAAGCAGAATAACTATAAGGAGACTGAAAATTATGATTATTCTGAAAATGAATAATCACGATGTTTTCAATGTCCCACTATACCAATCCATTGAAATACTCCGGTATATTCAACCACTAATTGTATTATAGATATCAAAATGCAAGAATGTTTAAACAGACTATATAAATTCAATTATGAAAAAGCTACAAATAAAAATACCATTACTCCTGCCTGAAGTACCGGACGAGAAGGATCAATGTGTGCAAAAACTTATTCAACAACTTCAGGATAAAGAAGGCCTTGAAAAAGTGCATGTAGCAGACGAAACCGACAATGGCGTACCACAGCTATGCTTTCACTATAACCCTGAGCTTATTACGATTGATCAGATACAAAAATTAGCTAAACGTACAGGTGCTTCCATTATTGATAAATACGGTCACCGGTTAATTGAGGTAGAAGGGATTCGTCATACCCGTCATGCCAGAAAAATTGAAGAAGCACTCAATAGATTAGATGGAGTTTTACAGTCCGCAGTATCTGCTTCGGGTATGATCGGATTAGAATTTGAAACAGCAAAAATAAACGATGAAAAAATCCTTACTGTATTGCGCAAAGAAGGTTTAGATATTCTATCTACAGAAGTAGAAGTCGAGCGGTACATAAAAAAGACACATGAAGCCGAAAAAGGCGAAGAGCAAAAAGAAGAAGCTGATAAGGAACATGAACATGAGGAAGGTGAAGATCATGAACATTCGCATGGAGGCATTTTCGGTAAAAACACCGAGCTGATTTTTTCTATCATCTGCGGAGCATTGCTCGGAATTGGCTTTGGATTGTCTTATGTAGAGGCTGTGCCTTCCTGGGTGAGCCTCGCATTATACATCGGGGCATACTTCTTTGGTGGCTATTTCACAGCCAAAGAAGCCATTCAAACAGTGGCCAAAGGCGGCTTTGAAATTGATTTCCTGATGCTGGTAGCGGCCATTGGAGCGGCAATTCTGGGCGAATGGGCGGAAGGTGCATTACTCCTCTTCCTTTTTAGCATGGGGCATGCGCTGGAACACTATGCCATGAACAAAGCCCGTAAATCCATTGCTGCTTTAGCAGATCTCGCTCCTAAAACGGCATTAGTTAAGCGAAATGGTAAAACGGAAGAAGTAGGTATAGAAGAACTAAGCATAGGCGACATCATTGTGGTGAAGCCCAATAGCAAAATCTCAGCCGATGGCGTGATTGTCAGTGGTACAAGTAGTGTGAATCAGGCACCAATCACCGGGGAAAGTGTGCCGGTAGATAAAGAACCGGTGGATAATCCCGATAAAGACTGGTCACAGGAAAAAGACATCAAAGACGAGAACCGTGCTTTTTCGGGTACCATCAATGGCAACAATACGCTGGAAATCAAAGTCATTAAAGTAGCGAAGGACTCTACCCTCTCCCGTTTGGTAAAATTGGTGAATGAAGCCCAGACTCAGAAATCACCTACCCAACTTCTTACTGATAAGTTTGAGAAATACTTCGTGCCTTCTGTACTGGCACTGGTTGTACTATTGCTAGGTGCTTTTTTGGTCATTGACGAAACCTTTAGTGAGAGTTTTTACCGCGCGATGGCCGTACTGGTTGCTGCAAGTCCATGTGCGTTGGCGATCTCCACGCCTAGCGCTGTTTTGAGTGGGGTTGCCCGCGCTGCAAAAGGTGGTGTGCTTATAAAAGGTGGACGGCCGTTGGAAGATCTGGGCGTTTTGACAGCTCTGGCCTTCGACAAAACCGGAACGCTAACCGAGGGAAAACCTAAACTCACCAAAGTAGTTCCTCTTGGGAACGTGAGTGAAAATGAACTCTTAAAAATAGCGGTGGCGGTGGAAAACCTAAGTGACCACCCGCTGGCAAAAGCGGTAGTGAGGGATGGGAAAGAGCGGTTAAAAGATACAGTCATTCCAGAAGCGAGTGATCTTGAAGCCGTGTTGGGGAAAGGGATCAAAGCTTCATTGGGAAGTGATAAAATCTACATAGGAAACCTTGACTTGTTTGAGGATCTGGATGAAAATAAACCTTCTCAGGAAATAGAAGAACAAGTAAGGGAACTCGAAGGAGGTGGCAACACCACCATGCTTATCCGCAGGAACGCAGAATACATCGGTACGATAGCACTAATGG
>NZ_CAXBOC010000221.1:0-8521 GCF_963976465.1 uncultured Cyclobacterium sp.
GGCAAATTTCTTAGAAGAATTTTTGGTGGACAAGCCGCTCATAGGGATTATTTTAGGAACTGGCTTGGGAGGTTTGCTCAATGACATAGAGCTAATCAAAGAGATTCCTTATCAAGAAATACCTCATTTTCCTACCTCCACAGTCACTTCTCATAAAGGCAAATTAATACTTGGAAGATTTGGAGGGAAGCTTGTACTGGCTATGGAAGGCAGGTTTCATTACTATGAAGGCTACACGATGAAAGAAGTCACTTTCCCAATTAGAGTGATGAAGAGGATAGGTATTCAACATTTGTTGATATCTAATGCTTCAGGGGGACTAAACCCCGAGTTTGAGATTGGTGATGTCATGGTCTTAGAAGATCACATTGATCTTTTTCCTGAAAACCCATTGAGAGGAAGGCATGAGCAAGCTTTTGGGGACCGTTTTCCTGACATGAGTGAGGCCTACGATAAAGAAATGATTTCACTGGCCTTTCAAGTAAATCAAAAGAACCATACAACTTTGCGAAAAGGAGTATATGCTGGAGTTCAAGGGCCAAACCTAGAAACACCGGCAGAGTACAGGTACCTGAGGACAATTGGTGCAGATGCAGTAGGAATGAGCACTATCCCTGAAGTAATCGTTGCCGTCCAATCAGGCATGAGAATTTTTGCTCTTTCCGCCATTACGGACCTATGCACACCGGGAAATATTAAGAAAATCGCCCTAACAGATATTCTTCAGGCAGCTGCCAAAGCGGAACCTTTAATGCAAAAAATCATCCTGGAATTAGTGAAAAAAATCTAAATCCACTTATTCTAATTAGCCTTTTAAAAATTGACAATTGTTTTTCCATAATTAAAACCAACATTTCACGCTACTCATCAACAACCCATATTTTTTCATGGCACCAATCCTTGGAAATAGGCAATAGATTTTCAGCATATTGAGTCCCTCTCCGAAATAATTGGTAGGATTGGAACAATTATTGGACGGTTTCCAAAAAAACTAAAACAACTATGGAAAAAGTATTGATAATTGGAGCAAATGGCAACATAGGTAGGATATTGTCCGAAAACCTTGCAGCACATTCAGATTATTCACCTGTGGCCATGATTCGGGAAAAATCTCAAGAGGAGTATTTTGAAAGCAAGGGCATTTCTACGGTCATTGCTGATCTGGAAGAAAATTTTGAGCATGCCCTTCAAAATATAGACAAGGTGATTTTTGCAGCAGGATCCGGTGCAAAAACAGGAAAAGACAAAACGGACTTGGTAGACAAACAGGGGGCCATAAAAAGTGTAGATTATTCCATTAAACATGGCATTAAAAAGTTTGTCATGTTAAGTTCCAGAGGGGCGGAGAATGCAGAAAAGGCGGATGAGACCATGCAACATTATCTTTTGGCCAAAAAAGCTGCGGATGAATACCTCAAAGCTACCAACCTCCCATATGCCATTATTAGACCAGGCAGTTTAACTGACGGCCCCTTCACAGGAAAAATAAAGGTAGCAGATATTTTCAATGAAAAGGGAGGCATTTCAAGGGCAGATGTTGCAGCTGTCTTGATACACATGTTGGATCATGGAATTGATGGCAAGCAGGTTTTTGAAATATTAGAAGGAAAGGTGGACATCCCTGATGCCATTCGTTTATTCCTTAAAACCGGCCAATCAGTAACCTAAAATTCTTATTTATTAGAATTTAGCCATTTATCATTTTTTTAGTTAAATTTATTGGAACAGTAACCCAAGAAAGATAACTATGATACATTGGCTCACCTATTTGTTTTCAACTGTTTTAATAAACGATTCCCCCGAACCACAATTTCAAGAACAAACCCTGGACAGCAATATAGAGATAGGCTATGGCCTAGCTATAGGAGATGTGAACGGTGATGGAAAGCCTGACATTTTATTGGCCGATAAAAAAGAATTTGTTTGGTACAGAAATGGTGATTGGCAAAGGTTTGTAATGGTGGAAAACCTCACAGAATCTGACAATGTTTGCATTGCTGCAAGAGACATAAATGGAGATGGTAAAGTGGAAGTAGCTGTTGGAGCCCAATGGAACCCTAGTGAGACGGTAAACAAGCAAAAATCTGGTTCCGTACATTATCTTATCAGGCCAGATGACCCAACTCAAACTTGGGAACCTGTTAAATTGCACCATGAACCTACCGTTCACCGCATGCGCTGGGTAAAGGCTGCAGAGGATTTGTTTCATCTTGTAGTTTTGCCTTTACATGGCCAAGGAAACAAAGGAGGTGCGGGAGAAGGTGTCAAGGTCATTGCTTATGAACAGGAGGACGAAAAAGGGAGACAATGGAAAAATTGGGTAATTGACCAGAGTATGCACGTAACCCATAATATGGATCCGGTTCCCGGAGAAAAAGGGGAAGCATTGCATATCGGAGGTAAAGAAGGTGTTAAAACTTTCACTTATGAAGATGGTGATTGGAGGTCGGGAAGCAAAGAAGGCTGGCTAATCAATGAGTATGGTTTTGGTGAAATACGCATAGGTAAGGGTGCCAAAGGCAAGCCATTCCTTACCGGAGTAGAACCTTTTCATGGACCTACACTTTCTGTATATACTTCTGAAGAGGATCAACCATTTGCTTTGGGAAATTTAAACCGTACAGTGCTTACAGCTGCCATGAAACAAGGACATGGTTTAGCCACCGGAGACCTATTAAATATGGGCATGGACCAAATTGTGGTGGGATGGAGAGAGCCCAATGATAATGGAGATTTGGGAATAAAAATATTGGTTCCACAAGAGGATGGATCATGGGAAAAGCATTGGCTGGACAAGAATGGTATGGCTTGCGAGGATTTAAAAGTTGCAGATTTGGATGGAGATGGGAAACCGGAAATAATAGCCTCAGGAAGAGCCAGTAAAAACTTAAAAATCTACTGGAATAAAAGTTATTAAATAAATAATTGCCACTTTTATACGATCCAAATGCTTTATCCTATGAAAACCGTCTTCTTCACCCTTCTTTTGTTGTTGTCCATTACCATCAATAACCAAGCTCAAGACCTATCTTCGATAGCCAATCAATTTATTGAAAGTCTTGATCCTGAATTGAAAAAACAAGCCTGTTTTCCTTTTGACCACAGCGAACGCTTCAACTGGCACTTTGTACCCAGAGAAAGAAAGGGACCAACCTTTCATGACTTCAATGCGGAACAAACCGGCCAAGCGCTGGATTTGATGCGTGCTTCCTTGGGCACCGTAGGCCAAGAAAAAGCCGCGGCCATTATCGAACTTGAAAATGTATTGCGTGAAGTAGAAAACAGGCCTGAAAATGATACCTATAGAGACCCTTTGAATTATCATTTTAGCGTTTTTGGCAAACCCTCCTCAAATAAGCCTTGGGGCTGGAGGTTAGAAGGCCATCATTTGTCCCTGAATTTCTCCTCTGCAGAGGGAACCATTACCTCCGCCACACCCTCCTTTATGGGGTCCAACCCGGGTATTGTGTTGGCAGGGTCACAAATGGACAGGCAAGTATTGGCGGATGAAACCAATATGGGTTTTGAATTATTGCACTCCTTGAGTGATTCACAGAAAGAAAAAGCCCTATTTGCAGACAAAGCTCCTGCTGATATCATTACCAGTAATGATAGAAAAGCAAAATTACTTAGTCAAAGCGGTATCAAGGGGAGTGATTTGAAAGCGGATCAGTTGCTATTACTTAAGAGACTTGTTGGCATCTATCTTTCTCGATACACAACTGAGTACCACAGCCAATTAATCAATAGAATCAAAAGCACAGGTTGGGAAAACATGTCCTTTGCCTGGGCAGGATCTCAAACCAATAAAGTGGGCAATCCGCATTATTACAGTATTCAAGGTGCAGGACTTTTGATAGAATATGACAATGTTCAAAACAATGCCAACCATGTTCATGCGGTAATGAGGGACTTGGAAAACGATTTTGGAGGAGACCTACTTCAAAGCCATTATCTCCAAGACCATTTAGGCAATAATATGGCGCACATTAATGATTAAAGAATAATTTATAGCAACCGATGGATGGGAAAGTGGGCAAGAAATTGTTTAATACTGAATGTCCATAATTTCAAACACCCTTTCCGTTTTCGGCAATTCTAGAATTGCATGGTCTCCAATTTTCTTATCCATAAGTAACTTTGCTATTGGAGAAACAAAAGAGATCTTTCCTTTTGAAACATCTGCTTCATCCACCCCTACAATTTGGTATATAATGTTTTCTTTAGCCCTGTCTATTTTAAGGATTACCTTTGCACCAAAACGCACTACATTAGGCGGCTGCTTGCTTAAGTCAACAATTATAGCATTATTTATTCTTCCATTTAGCAACTTTAGCTTTGCATTGATATGATTGAATGCTATCCTCCGATCCTTATCATCACTGATATCCAATTGCTCTCGTTCCGTTATTAGCTTGTTCTTCTCCGCTAACAGTTCTTCCATACCCGCTTGTGTCACATAATTCGCAACTCCCGCTGGTAAGTCAGCCCTAGGGGGAACCAGTGGAATTTCTTCCTGATCATCTTCTTTCACAAATCCTCTACTCATTTTTTTAAGCTTTTTGTATAAAATTCACTTCGCTCTATCCTCAACTTTTGTATCCTTAAAGCTATTATAACAACAAGAATACCGCATAAAGTAATCAAGATCCCTCTTGTCAAAAATCTTTGGAAGTCATTATTTCCAAGGTTTTATAAAATATAGGCAGTCAATATTTCACTATAGGAAAAACCTTACAAAAAAGAAGCCTAAATCGTAGTATTTAGAAAAAATTAAACAACAAAGCCATAAAACAAGAAGTACTCTTTATGATTAGGCATTTTTCAAAAGACTTTTTATCAATAGTTTCATTTAATACTCAAAAACACCTTATCTCCATCCATAATTCTGGAAAGAATCAATCCGGTTGGTTTTAAATTGAAAGGTGAACTCCTCCTTCAAAACATTATCCCTCTACTTTATTTTTCTTAAAAGGATAGCTTATTTGCTGCCAAAAAGTTTTTGGGAATTTCTCCACTCCATCAAAGCCTAATGGAATGTCCCTTCCTTCGTGGGGAATATAGGCTGTACCAAATAAATAATCCCAAACACTTAATGTGAGCCCGTAATTGACTCCATGGATGCCTTTGGGTAGGTCCTTGGCATGGTGCCAAATATGCATAATGGGATTGTTAAGTAGGTATTTAAAAGGACCATAGGTTATTCTCAGGTTGGCATGGTTTAGGTGACCAATCGCTGTGGCAAATATGTGGACGATAAAAAAATCCGTTAAACCAAAGCCGATCATGGCAAGGGGAATGTATTGAGCTGTTTTGTACAGAATGGTTTCCATCCAATGAAATCTTAGATGAGCTGCAAAGCCCATCTGCTCCACCGAATGGTGTACTTTATGAAACTCCCAAAAGGCAGGCACCCGATGTAATAGGCGATGCACATTCCATTGAATAAAATCAGCCACTATAAAGAGCGTTAAAAACTGCGCCCAGGCAGGCCAAGAACTTATTTCTATGGCCACAACATTTTTGATACCAAAAAGACCCAAGAAATCATTGAATGCCTCCACAGCTACATTAGAGATTGCATTGAATGCAATCAGTGAGAATAAGAAAAAATTGAAAAACATATAAAACCCATCTAACCAAAAATCTTTTCTGAGGGCCGGCTGACCTTTTCTCCATGGAAACACCAACTCTAACAACCAAACGAATAAAGAAAGTCCCACCAACCACCAGAAATAATTTCCCCAAGACGGATACATGATCTCATTGACCAGGTAATTAAAGTAGCCGTAATAGGCATCCCCTATAATTTTCAAATATCTCTCCATAACTCTTCTTCAAAAACTGCCCACCTATTGCTAAAATTCTTATAAATAGCTTTTCGACTTTTAAATAGTCCCAAGCTAACAACCTATTTATTTTAATTTTGGTTTAGGGGGATTGAATAAATACACCTTATACGATTACCTAAAATTAAGCTGATAATTAGTGTCATTTAGTGACTTTGGTTACAGTTTGTATTTATTCACCGTATTAAACCAAAGAATTAATGAAAACGACATATAAATTTGTTATTATTAGGTATCAAAAACAGTAAATTAATTACACAGGCATGTATTTTAGTACTGACGAAAAGCTAATACCCAAATCAAAAATCCCAGCTGGTGAGCTTAAAGATAAATGGTCCAAATTCAAAGATCAGGCGAAGCTCATCAGTCCTAATAACCGGAAGAATTACAATGTGATCATTGTCGGAACCGGTCTTTCGGGAGCTTCTGCTGCGGCCTCTTTAGCTGAGCTTGGTTACAATGTATCTGTTTTTTGTTTTCAGGACTCCCCCAGAAGAGCTCATTCTGTAGCTGCCCAAGGAGGTGTAAATGCCATGAAAAATTACAAAAATGATGGGGACAGTATTTACAGGATGTTTTATGATACTCTGAAAGGAGGAGATTTTAGGGCCCGGGAAGCCAATGTTTACAGGCTGGCAGAATGTTCAGCCCATCTAATTGACCAAGCGGTTGCACAGGGAGTTCCTTTTGCCCGTGAATACAGTGGTTATTTGAGCAACCGCTCTTTTGGGGGTGTACAGGTAAGCCGTACTTTTTATGCAAGAGGACAAACAGGCCAGCAGTTACTGTTGGGTGCCTATCAGGCCTTAATGCGTCAGGTAAAAGCTAAGAAAATAAAGAGTTATACCAGACATGAGATGCTTGACCTTGTATTAATTAATGGTGTGGCCAAAGGCATTATTGCAAGAAATCTCGATACCGGTGAAATCACTAGACATACTGCCAATGCTGTCGTGTTGGCTACCGGTGGTTTTGGAAAAATTTATTATTTATCAACCCTAGCTATGGGTTGCAATGGATCAGCCATTTGGCGGGCTCATAAAAAAGGCGCCTGGGTCGCTAGTCCCAGTTGGACTCAAATTCACCCAACCTGCTTGCCACAGTCAGGCACCTACCAGTCCAAACTCACCCTAATGTCAGAATCCCTGCGGAATGATGGCAGAATCTGGGTTCCTTTGAGCAAAAATGATAACAGAAAAGCCGCTGACATCCCTGAAGAAGACCGTGATTATTACCTTGAGCGTCGGTATCCTTCCTTTGGGAATTTAGCGCCTAGGGACATTGCTTCTCGGGCAGCCAAAGAAAGGGTGGATGCCGGCCATGGTGTCGGCACTTTAAAAAATGCGGTTTATCTTGATTTTAAAGATGCCATCGAAAGACAAGGAAAAGAAACCATTGCTAAGAAGTACGGGAACTTATTTGACATGTACCAAAAAATCACCGGGATCAATGCCTATAATGAACCGATGAAAATCTCCCCAGCAGCTCATTTTTCTATGGGTGGTCTCTGGGTGGATTATGAATTGAGTACCAATATACCTGGGCTATTTGCGATAGGTGAGGCCAATTTTGCTGACCATGGTGCCAATAGACTTGGAGCCAATTCCTTACTACAAGCCTGTGTGGATGGTTATTATATTTTACCACAGACCCTGCCCCATTATCTTGCCCAATTGGGTAAACCTGACCCCATCAATACTGATAACCCTGCTTTCATAGAAAGTGAGCTTAGGGTTAAAAAGCAACTAGAAGAATTTGGCGAAATAAATGGAAACAGAACAGTGGATTATTTCCACCGAGAGCTTGGGAAAATTCTATATGACAAATGCGGGCTTAGCCGGTCAGAAAAAGGTTTGACAACCGCCATTGAGGCCATTAAAAATTTAAGAAAATCTTTCTACAGAGACCTAAAAATTCCAAAAAATACTGGTGGAATTAATGAAGAACTAGAGAAAGCCGGACGTGTTGCCGATTACCTCGAAATAGCTGAATTGATGTGTATTGATGCATTAAGTAGGGAGGAGTCTTGCGGGGCACATTTTAGAACAGAGCACCAGACCAATGAGGGTGAAGCCATTCGGGATGATAAGGATTTTAACTTTATATCCTGCTGGCAGAAATCAGACCATGGCCCTGTATTAATCAAAGAAACCCTTGATTTTGAATTTACAAAACCTACGGAAAGGAGTTATAAATAATGGAATTCAAACTTAAAATCTGGAGACAAGAACAATCGTCCAATAGTGGAAAAATGATAAGCTATGAGGTAAAGGACATTTCTCCGGACATGTCTTTCTTAGAGATGCTTGATCAACTCAATGAAAATTTGTCACTCAGTGGGCAAAGCCCCGTATCATTTGATTCAGATTGCAGAGAAGGTATCTGTGGACAATGTGGTCTCTTTATCAATGGACGAGCACATGGACCCAATGCACATACCAGCACCTGTCAACTCCATATGAGGTCTTTTCAAGATGGAGAAACCATCTATATAGAGCCTTTCAGAGCTGCGGCATTTCCTGTAAAGAAAGATTTGAAAATAGACCGAAGTGCCTTAGATCAAATCATCATTTCGGGAGGATTCATTAGTGTCAACACAGGACAGGCCCCAGAAGCCAATCAAACCCTTATAAGCAGCGACACTGTAGAGTCCGCTTTTGATGCTGCCGCTT
>NZ_CAXBOC010000222.1:0-8512 GCF_963976465.1 uncultured Cyclobacterium sp.
ACCTCTGGCAAGGTTCAGTATGCCCTGCGCACCCCAGTCAAACTTTGGTTCCTCTGCATTTTGGTAATTGTAAGTAGAGCTAAGGTCTAAAATTAAGTCTTTTGCTTTTTGGGCGTAGGATTCATTCCCTGTGAGATGCCAAGCGATGGCCAAACCATAAACTAGTTTACCTCCGGTAGAACTCAGTTGAATAGGGTTTGAAGAACTTCTACCCACCACCTTGACCTCATCCGGGAGTGGTTCCCACTGTTCAGACGCTTTGTTTAAGTCATCGATAAAGCTTAGAAACTCATTTCGGTTGGTGTGATAGGGTTCTATTCCCTTATTGGCTTTTTCTTTAATTTGCAAAAGTTCTTTGGGGGAAACCAACACACCGATTGGCCTGCCAAGCCTTTGATTGCTTGTAGACTTTGGTTTGGTACTTGCACAGAGAAAGGCGACAACCAATACCGATAACAGTAAAATTTGCTTGATGCGCATTGAATTTGACTTTATTAAATTAACTGAATTTTGTTTACAGCAGGTTTTAATCCGGATTATGTAATAGGATTCGTAATGCCTGTCCTGAACTTTCTCAGGGAGTGTTGCAATCGCAAGAAAATCAGACTGTTTGGAAATTTTAGCATAGCACCGCTATGGTGAAATTGAAAACAGCAACGAAGTGGTTGATTTTAAAGCCATTTCAGCACGTAATAGAATGTCTATTGCATATTTCGGGTTTAATTGAGGTAAAACCTAAAATTAACCCTTTTCTTGCTTCTCCCAAAGGATAAATATAAAAGCCCCAATCATGGGATTATAACCGTTGATTGGGGCCTTCGGACTATCTAAAGAACTTTTTTCAGTCCTTTATTTTTTTCTAGCTTCCAGATAAGCGTCTAGGAATTTTTTATCATTGGCATCACTATCTCCATATTTTTCTCTTAGCTCAACCAATCTTTCATGCATCATGGTTCTTACCTCTTCATAATCAGGATCATCGTAAATATTGTTCATTTCCATAGGGTCCTCTTTTAAGTCATACATTTCCCATTCATCAATGTCATAATAAAAATGCATCAACTTGTACCGGTCGGTAGCCACCCCATAGTGACGTTTTACCATATGTACAGAAGGATATTCATAATAGGTATAATAAACGGCATCTCGCCACTCTCCTGATTCCCCACTCACCAGTTTACGGAAGGATTCCCCTTGCATTTCTTGAGGGGCATCAATTCCGGCATAATCTAGAAAAGTAGGCGCAAAATCTAAATTCTGCACCAGCTTGTCAATTGTGGTGCCGGGTTTAATTTCCTTAGGGTAACGCACCAACAAAGGCGTTCTGAAAGATTGCTCATACATAAATCGCTTGTCAAACCAACCATGTTCACCCAGGTAAAATCCTTGGTCTGAGGTATACACCACAATGGTGTTTTCGGCCAAACCGTTAGCTTCTAAATAATCCAACACCTCTCCTACTCCATCGTCCACAGATTTAATGGTTCTCAGGTAATCTTTAATGTAGCGGTTAAATTTCCAATGTGCTATTTCTTTCTTTTTTGCATCACTAAAAGTAGACTCATCCCCTTGACCAAAGGCCTTTAAGAAGGCTTCATTTTTAGGATCATAGGCAGCTTTCCATTTGGCCAATTGATCTGGATTGAAACGCTTCAACTCATTGCTAAAGCCGGTACTGTCACCATAGGGATCTACCACCATCTTAAAATCATGTCCCCACTGCGCATGCCCGTCAATTTCCATTTCCTGGGTTTTGGCCGCAGTGCCTCTATTTGCATAATTGGTTTCCTGGTCATAAAAATTTACGGGTGGCGTAAAGTCTTTGTCGTCATACAAGGTCAGGTATTCCTCAGCAGGCTTCCAGTTTCTGTGAGGCGCTTTTTGGTGGTACATCAATGCAAAAGGTTTGTCTTGGTCCCTTCCGCTTTTCAACCATTTCAATGCTTCATCTGTAGTAATGTCGGTTACATATCCTTCAAACCTTTTTCTTTCCCCATCTACAAGAAAATCGGGATTGTAATAATGTCCTTGACCGGGAAGCACCATGGAATAGTCAAAGCCCTGAGGCAATCCATCCAAGTGAATCTTTCCAATCAAAGCAGTTTGATAACCATTGGCTTGTAATAGCTTTGGGAAATTATCTTGATCCCAGTTAAAAGGCTGCACATTGTCTACCTTACCATTGATAAAGCTGTGTTTACCGGTTAGTAATACGGCTCTACTAGGCGCACAAATCGAGTTGGTCACAGTAGCTCTTGTAAAGATGGCCCCTTCACTGGCTATTCTGTCTATGTTAGGAGTTTCATTCAATCCATGCCCATAGGCACTAATGGCCTGATATGCATGGTCATCTGACATGATGAATAAAATATTGGGTGGTTTTTCATTTTCATCTTGCGACTCTTTGGTATTACATGCCATGGCGAAATAAGTAAGCGCTACGATGTAAAAGACTATTTTAAGTTTACAAAAATTCATTTCGTTTATTGTTTAATTTGTTTTAACTCTTCCTGGTTCTCTTCGATTTTTCCCGGTAATCTCTAGCAAGTCATCACCAAGGTCTTCTCGTACTTTATTGGCCAAAGCTGATAATTCGGCTACAATTTCAGGATTTTCATTCTGAACATCATAACGTTCTCCGGGATCTCTTCTAAGATCGTATAAGGCCATTTCTGATTTAACCTGCTTCGTCCCTCCATTCACACCATTTTTTCCTGATGAAGACCCTTCATAGGTTCTGTGCACATGTGGAAAAACCAGCTTCCAGTTGTCTTTCCTAATGGCTTCTAAGGCATTTTTTTGGTAGTAGTAATTAAAAGTTTCTCTTGGATTGGCTCCGGGTTTGTTTTCCCAAAGTTCCAAAATACTTACCCCATCAATTTTTCTCTTCGGTAAAGGCACTTGCAAAATTTCCGCAAAAGTCGGGAAAAAATCAATTGTCGAGGCCAATTTATTATTAATTGTTCCTGCAGGGACTCTCCCCGGCCATTTTACAATACAGGGAACCCTTTGACCACCTTCAAAACTAGTTCCTTTACCTTCTCTTAAACCTCCTGCAGAGCCTGCATGATCACCAAAGTTTAGCCAAGGGCCGTTGTCAGAAGTGAAAATTACAATGGTATTTTCAGACAATTCATTTTCATCCAAGGCTTTGACTATTTCTCCAACCGACCAATCTATTTCCATGATCACATCTCCGTACAAGCCTTGTTTACTTCTCCCTTTAAATTTTCCCGACACTGCCAGAGGCACATGGGGCATGGAGTGAGGTACGACCAATAAAAAAGGACCCGATTTATTTTCTCTTATAAACCTTGTAGCTTCTTCTGTATATAGGCTTGTTAAATTTGCCTGATCCTCCAAATCTTTAATATAAGCTCTGGTGCCATTTCCTTCCAAAAGCGGTAGTTCGGGATAACTTGCTTTCCTTGCGTGGGTTTCCGGAGTTGCCAAATGCATGTCATAGGTCCACTTCCACATGTCGTTGGAATAGGGAAGGCCTACAAATTCATCAAACCCTTGCTGCAAGGGAAGAAAGGGCCTAAGGTGACCCAAATGCCATTTTCCAAATATGGCTGTCTTATAATCACCAGCTCTTTTCACCAACTCGGCTAGCGTTTCCTCCTCAGGATTTAGTCCGATGCTGGCATGTGGATTTAATGCCCCACTTAAACCGATCCGGTTAGGGTAAGTGCCTGTCATGATACCTGCTCTGGATGCACTACAAACAGCCTGAGCCACTTCAAAGTTGGTGAAACGCATGCCTTCATTGGCTAACTTATCGAGGTTAGGCGTCTCAAAATCAAGTGCTCCATAACTTCCTAAATCACCATACCCCAAGTCATCTGCATAAATCAATACAATATTAGGATGTTCAGCTTCTTGGCTCCATACAAGAGAATGTGAAAACAGACCGATAAAGGCAACGGAATACAAAAACTTCTTATACATAATTTCGATGGGTGAAAGAAAAGAGAGTGCAAGGGTATGCACTCTATTGAATTGGGATAAGACTAATACCCGGGGTTTTGGGTAAGTTCTGGATTTAAATCAATTTCTCTTTGCGGAATGGGCATTAAAACCATATGGTCTTTAATATTTTGAGCCAATTCCACCTTGTTTGATTCAGCAACACTTGCTTCATAGGCAGCATGGTCTTTCATCCGTTGAATAAACCTGCCTGTTCTAACCAAGTCAAACCAACGATGTCCTTCCATGGCCAATTCTTTGTGTCGTTCCTCATAGATAAGGGTTCTCATATCGTCTGGGCTAAGCCCGGAAACATTGTGCGATGTTGAATTATAGGCCCTTTCCATCACCCTATTGAGAGGGATTGCAGCTTCCTCGGTCTGCCCAATTTCGTTCAATGCCTCAGCGTACATCAACAAAGCATCTGCATAACGAATCACATTCATATTGGCATCGCTATTGCCTGGATTGCTTTCATTTTCTTCCCAATATTTTGTGAAAATTGGAATGGTAGCGGTGTGAACCGAGCCATCAAGAAGGCTTACAAAATCAGTTCTAAATGTTCCGCCTTTTCTTTCATCATCTTCAGTATACCTGTCATAAAGATCTCTTGTTGGTATATCCGCTTCATTTGAATTGACCAAACCTAAAACAGCAAATCCTCCGGGTAAAGAATACTTTGGCCCTTGCAGCACCATGGCAGAATTCCCATTCCCCGGGGGGTCCATAAACTCAATTCCAAAAACCATTTCTTTTCCGGTCTCCGTACCCGGCCGCCAATTGTCCCGATAATCTTCATGCAAACCATACCCATAATCTCCTTCATTATTGATTACCTCGGCCAATTTCTCTGCTGATTTATTGAAATCTTTCATGGTCAGGTAAACCTTCCCCAATAGAATTTTGGCAGCTCCCTTAGTGGCTCTTCCTATATTATTTTCTGCGTAAATTTCAGGTAAGCTACTCTCTGCATCCATCAGGTCATTGATAATTTGTTGATAAACCTCAGCACTTCCAACCCTGGGCCCTAAGGCATCTTCTACTGATTCTAGCTTTAAAATAAGCGGCACATCTCCATAGAAACGAACCAAATTGAAATAATACAAGGCTCTCAAAAATTTAGCCTCTCCAATCAGCCTGGCTTTTACTGTTTCATCCATCTCTATACCAGGAATATTAATAATAGCGATATTTGCTCTGGCAATTCCATCATAATTTTGTTGCCACATGGTACGGGTAAATTGGTTTTCTGAGGTGTGCCTCAAGTATTCAAGGTTTTGAAGGTATTGATTGGGCATTCCCAAACCATTTTTTTCGGTATCCGCAGGGAGATCATTCAAAATGAACATATTTCGTTCATAAATGTCATAGAGTTTTCTATAAACAGCTGTCACGGCCGCTTCTGCATCGGACTGACTACTGTAAAAATTTCCGATGACGAATCTATCCTCAGGTGACTCTTTCAAGAACTCATCCATACATGATGACGAACTTAAGATTAGAAAAAGAAATGCTATGTGTTTTATATTTTTCATGTTTATTTGCGATTTATTGGAAGTTAATTTTGGCCCCTATCATAAAAGTTCTGGACTGTGGGTAGCCTCCAAAATCTTCTCCTAACTGAAGGTTGGTTGCCCCACGGTAACTTACTTCCGGATCATATCCGGAATAGTTGGTGAAAGTAAATAGGTTTTGACCTGTAATGTATAACTTTAACCCACTTAATGCCTTGATTTCAGAAGCAGGAAAAGTGTAACCCAAGGTTAGGGTTTTGATTTTTAGATAGGATCCATCTTCCATGAATACATCACTAAATACTGCTGACCTATTGGTAGTGGCCTTGGGATATACATCACTCGGATTGCTTGGTGTCCACCTGTTGACTAAATCACTGTAAACATTCTGTCCTCCTGAAGGCAACTCTAATTCCATGGCGTTGTAATTAAAAATATCTGCACCATATGAAAACTGTGTAAAGGCATTCAATTCAAACCCTTTATAGGATATGGTATTGGTAAATCCACCAAAAAAATCAGGGTTTGGATCTCCAATAATTGCCCTGTCGTAAGTGGCATTGACTACTCCATCAGGAACACCATTAGGACCACTGATATCCAAATACCTTCTTCCTCCAACCCAGTTGGTGGGCCCTACTGGTCCGGCAGCCAGTTCTTCTGCATTTTGGATGATGCCATCTGAAACATACCCATAAAACAAACCAATGGGCTGGCCAACAATTAAACGGTGGACTGAACCGGTTTTTAAATGGCCGTCTCCCCCTCCAACATCCTTATAACTTTCACCACCCAATTCTAATACTTTATTACGATTGAAAGAGATGTTAAAGGATGAGGTCCACTTCAATTCAGTTTGAGCCAAGATATCTGCACCAATCATTAGCTCTACCCCTTGGTTTTGAATACTTCCTATATTTTGTAAGGAGGAGCCAAAGCCGGAAACATAAGGCACAGCCACATTATAAATCAAATCGATGGTTTTTTTGAAATAATAATCGGTTGTAAACCTTAATCGCTCATCAAAAAAGCCAAAATCCAATCCGAAGTCAAATTGCGAGGTTTTCTCCCATCTCAAATTGGGGTTAGGGATTGAATTGGGATAAAAACCTGTTGCCAATGTTCTTCCGATAGTGTAAGTAGTATTCGTTAAGGTAGGCAATGAGTTGTACAAACCGATCTCTTGGTTGCCCGTAACACCATAACTCACTCTTGCTTTTAGGTTGGAGAAAGTGTTCAAGTTTTGAATAAAATCTTCCTCAATCGCTCTCCAAGCCAATGCTCCGGAAGGAAAAAATGCATACTTGTTATTCTCACCAAACCTGGAGGATCCGTCTATCCGTCCATTTAAGGAAAGTAAATATTTCTCATTAAAGTTATAATTGACTCTACCCAGATAGGAAACCAAACTCCATTCAGTTTTAGATGAGCCAGGCTGGTTGTAAACTGAACCAGAACCTAAAGCATTTTCTTCCAAGGAGTTGTTTACAAAATCCTGAGAAGAAGCCCTTAAACTTTCATAGAAATTCTTCTGAAAAGTAATGCCTCCCAAGAGAGAAACACTATGCATATCATTGATTTTTTTGTTCCAACTCAAGGTGTTTTCGTTCAACCAATTCGTTGTATACCCACCATTGACAGTAGCTTTTGCGATACCATTGGACTCAAAAATACTCGTAGGAATAAATGTATCAAACTTGGTATTTACGAGATCAGTACCGAAGGAAACTTTCCCCACTAGGTTTGGGACAAATTCATATTCACCGAAAATATTCCCCAATACCCGTAACATGGCACTTTCCCTCACTTGTTCGAGGGCAGAAGCAACAGGGTTTGGGTAGATAATTCCCGGGCTGTTAACCTGGGTATATATTCCTAGTTCTTGGTTAGTGTACACCGGTAAAATTGGGTTAAACTTCATGGCGCCTGTCACCACACCTCCGGATCCACCAGCATCTGTTGGCACGGCATTCGACAAGGTTTTGCTTACATTAAAATTGGTACCTACCTTAAACTTATTGCTTATATTCCTTGCGATATTAACTCTACCGGAATAGCGTTTAAAACCCGAATTGATAATGACTCCTTCTTGGTTAAAATAATTTCCTGATACTGCATAGTTGGTCTTTTTATCACCACCGGAAAATGACAACTGATAATTCTGCACAGGCGCAGCTCTAAATATCTCTTCTTGCCAATCTGTACCTTTCGGGTTGGCCTGAAGTTCAGCCATCTTATCAGCACCATACACAGGGCTTAAGCCATCGTTGGTGTAAGCCTCATTGACCAAAGTAGCATAATCGTATGCATTCATCACATCAATTTTCTGAACCACTTTTTGTACACCATAATATGCATCAAAGGAAACCTGATCACGCCCTTCTTTACCACTCTTCGTTGTAATCAAAACCACCCCATTGGCAGCTCTTGCTCCATAAATTGCCGTCGCAGAAGCATCTTTTAGTATTTCAATAGACTCAATATCTGCAGGGTTGATGGTGGACAAACCGCTCATCCGAGCATTGCCTCCTGTTTCCCCAAAACCTGACCCGCTATAAACCGGAAACCCATCAATTACATACAATGGTTCATTCCCACCTTGAAGTGAACTGGAACCACGAATTCGTATAGAAGCGACAGCTCCGGGCATTCCTGATGTTTGGGTAACCATGACTCCCGAGGCACGACCAACAAGTCCTTGGTCAATCGAGGTGATAGGAGTTTGCTGAATTTCACTGGCCTTAACAGATGATACAGCCCCTGTTAGGTCACTCTTCTTTACTGCCCCATAACCAATAACCACCACTTCATTCAGAGAAGCAAGGTTATCAGATAAAGTGACATTTATTTCTGTTTGTGTCGCAACGGCTACTTCTTGCGGACTAAAGCCAATAAAAGAAAACTCTAAGACCGGATTTTCTACATTGTCAGGAATGGTGATACTATAAGCACCATCCAGGTCAGTTACAGTACCAATATTGGTCCCTTTCACCATTATCGTGGCCCCGGGAAGAGGCTCACCACTTTCT
>NZ_CAXBOC010000223.1:0-8463 GCF_963976465.1 uncultured Cyclobacterium sp.
GGCTTTGGTAGGAGGAACCATGCAAGTTGCGTTCAATGGCAATACCGATACCAAATATAGAGATGGTGACTTTGAATATGATATTAATATTAAGTTGGATGAGTTTGATAGAAAATCTGTTGCTGACATAGAAAACCTAGCCTTTGTCAACAAAAGAGGAGAAGTGATTTTGCTAAAACAATTTGCCTCAGCCATTCCATCTGAAGGACCAAGTCAACTAGAGCGTCAGAATAGAATCACTTCCGTTTCTGTAAAGTCTCAGGTTTCAGGTAGACCTACCGGTACCGTCGGACAAGAGATTAAGGACAGGATAGCAATGCTAGACATGCCCAATGAAGTGAACATTTCCTATGAGGGGGATATGAAAATGCAAGATGAAGGATTCGGTAGTTTGGGTATCGCTTTATTGGCTTCCATTTTACTTATTTATTTAATTATGGTCGCTTTGTATGACAATTACGTATATCCTTTAGTGGTGATGTTCTCCCTTCCACTGGCAATAATAGGAGCCTTATTGGCTTTGGCCTTGTCCGGTTCTTCTTTGAGTATATTCAGTATTCTCGGGTTGATTATGTTGATGGGACTAGTTGCGAAAAATGCCATTTTGTTGGTGGATTTTGCCAATCAACTGAAAGCGGCAGGAATAGAAGTTAAAACAGCGCTTTTTAAAGCTGTGGAAATTCGATTTAGGCCTATTTTGATGACCACCCTTGCCATGGTATTCGGTATGTTGCCTATTGCACTTGCCTCCGGGGCCGGTGCTGAATGGAAAAATGGACTTGCATGGGCATTGATTGGTGGTTTGATCTCCTCAATGTTTTTGACCATGGTAATCGTGCCGGTTATCTATTATGTCTTTGATAGAATATTGGCAAGATTTGGGAAGGATAAGAAGAAGGAAATTGTGGTAGAAGAGACGGAATTGTCAGAAGAAGATTCCGAAGTAGCTGCCTATGTATAAACAGAATCATTTTTAAAATAAAAGTTAGTAGTAAGCCGTTTACTCCTAAACAGCTTATTACTAACTTACTACATACAATTAAATCAAATAAGATGAACAATTACACTAGATTAAAAGCAATTGTAGAGGTGATGGGACAGTATGGAATTGCTCCTGTAGCCAAAGTAAGACAAGCTGATTTCGTAGAC
The DNA here is from genome assembly GCF_963976465.1 of uncultured Cyclobacterium sp. NCBI lineage: Bacteria > Pseudomonadati > Bacteroidota > Cytophagia > Cytophagales > Cyclobacteriaceae > Cyclobacterium > uncultured Cyclobacterium sp. Next base: position 1,150 of record NZ_CAXBOC010000223.1, read on the forward strand.
GATCTTGGGTTTGACAAGGTTTTCCTCAATGGATTGATCTTTGATGTGGAAAATGTTCTTCAGATGGAGCTAAATGAGGAAATTGTGAACTCCTTGAAAAAACCTGAAGATTTAATTCAATATTTCCTTCAACATCAAAACTAGTAGCGTATAAATAATTGAAGTTTTATGTATTTAACAAAACAGGGCAACACATAATGTGTTGCCCTGTTTTGTTCTATTTGTACTCCAACTTAGCACACAAGTAGCGATCTATAGACTACTACTTCTTCAAAGGTTATTTAGTATTCATTTTACGCAATACTTTTTCGAATTTTTGGACCGTTTTTTTCCCTTCTTTATCCAATTCTGATTTATTCAATGGGCTTTTTTCGTACAAATCCTGCTTTAGGTTGTAGATTTCTCCATTTTGATACAATTTATAATGGGTGTCATGGATAAATGTTCTCGGAGCAAATTTCCCCCAATTAGGGTCATAATGACAAAAAACCCATTCTCTCACCCCCTTATAATTTTGCTCCCCAATGAGTTGAGGATAAAAACTTATCCCATCTGTAAAAGGTTTTTTTGCCTTTTTAGCCCCGGCAACATCCAATAATGTAGGTACAAAATCTGTAAAATCAATAAGATTGTTATTGACACTTCCAGCCTTAATTTTCCCGGGCCAATAAGCGACCATGGGTACATGGGTGCCTAAATCATTCGTATAACCTTTGTTTCCTCGCAACTGCTTTCCATTGACAGAAGATACCACATCTCTATCTGTTCCATTGTCGCCAATAAATAAAATTAAGGTGTTTTCTGCAATTCCCAAATCGTTAACTTTTTTTAGGATTCTGCCAATCAAGTGATCCATATGGGTCACCATATCCGGAAATAATTCCGGATCATTTAAGCGCGTTTTTGGATCATAGGCAGGAAATGCTTTTGATGCCGGAACAGGCTCAAAAGGATCGTGGGTCAAGACCATTGGGTAATAGACAAAGAAGGGCTGATTGCCTTGATTTTCCATAAAATCCTCCATATAATCTACAAATAAATCCGGTCCGTACTTACCTTCGAAAAATTCTAGCCCTGTCTCTCGGCTATCTAATAAGGGATCTTTATACCTGGAACCTCGATCATTTACTTGCCAAAGTCTATAATGATCAAACCCTGCTTCCAAAGGAAGACTGCCAACTTTTCCCTCCACTAGCTTTCTTTGAATTTCATTGCCATATAGCTGCCACTTACCGACAATGCAGGTAGTATACCCCTCTTCTTGTAAGAGATGTCCAAAGGTAGTTTCCTTTGGATCCAAGATTCCAAAACCCAGATAATTTCTAAAATTATACTTCCCAGTCATTAACTGAACCCTGGAAGGTGTACACAAAGGCATGGAATGAGTATTTTCAAATTTCATCCCTTTGGCAAGCATTCTATCAATCTGTGGAGTTTTGTTAAAATCATTGCCGTAGGCTTCCAAAGCTTCATAACCCAGATCATCTGCCATAATTAATATTATATTGGGCTTTTCTTGAGCGATTATTTTGGTTACAACGGATAAAATTAGTAAAAAGGATAACAATGCATTTTTCATATTGATAAGTAGAATGGTTTATTTTTAACTGACTATTTGAGTTGAAAGCTAATACTTTTTCCGGCAAAGTTTCCCTCCGGCATCCGGATGGTGAAATGGGTAGCATTGGACCGTTTATTTCTTGAGGTAATAACTTTATTGTCTTTCTTCACTTTATATAGACCATCTAGTGTAAACTTTATTTCTTTCTGTTTTCTACTTGGGTCTGAGATTGATATGGACTGTACCTTTCCCCGGTTCAATTCAATCAATACAATGCCTGAATTGTCCATTTTCAAATTTAATTTATTTTCCAGACTGAGGCTTCCGGCTTGATAAAATACTGCCTGCACTTGCTGTTCCTCCTTGTTCTTGACAGCCTGAAGCTCTTTACTATTGGAAAGAATACGATAAGGGGTACCCTCATCATATATGGTTTTTAAACGGTTTTCTGTAATCCCCGGAAAAACCATATAAGCATAGCTTCCGTATTTCGGATTTACTCCATGGTCAAACCATATTTTCAATACTTTTTCTGAGACTAGTTTGTTCGATATGTTTTTTTGATCTGTAATATCCGACCATCGACCTGTTTCCCCTTTATTTGATACATGTACACTGCTTTCATTAGGAAATACATAGCCAATATTCCCGTGATGCAGCCATTTTAACCGGCTAATCTTATGCGTACCCTCAGGAAGAGGCGCAGCTTTTTTTCCTGTTTGTAAGGTACTTATTGATGACCTAATGAGTACTTGATCAACTGTAGTAGCCACTGGCAAATCTTTGTCTCCTTTTATGGCTGTTCCTAAACAAACATAACTTTGGTCAAAGAAAAACCAGGCTTTCTTGGCTTTGGTACCATCATGAGGGCTTGTGAAATCAAAACCTACCGAACCATTTTTACCATTTTCTACAGCCCCTACAAAATCCATGGTTCCTGCCTTTTGTATACTTTCACTATCATGTAGTTCCGGTTTTTGTAGAATGGTAGTTCCGGATATTTTTTGCCAGTCATAGATCGGCCAAATATTATGGTATTCATCTCCCTTGAGCATCAGGTAATTGGTACCATCGCCCCTGTGGTGGGTGGTTATTCCCGGCCCGTTATAAGGTTTTTCCATGTTCTTATTCCTACTGGAAAACATTCGGACGGTGGTGTAATAATTTGGCCTTTGCAAAACAAAATGTTCTGACTGCCAAAAAAACTTGGCAAAAGATAGGGTAGGAGTGACTTCCCCTTTTCGTAATTTTATTATTTCTTTTAATTCTTTACTTCGATAAGAAGTACTTCGCAGTAAACGTTCTATCTCCAAAGTCCCTTTTGCTTTAAAATTAGACCTGTTTGCAATGCTCCTATTCTTTACACTTATGTCTTCGAATACTCCATAAACCAACTGTTTATATACGCCATCAAGGTAATAATCGACCAATTGATTGATTTTATCTTCCTCAAAGGCATAAGTAGTACCTGCTACATAATCAGACCATTCTCCAAAAGCATTGGCATATTTACCATAACCGTAGGAGGTAGTATTATTTACCCTGTCTTTCCGGTGATGGAAACTATAATCATGTTGCATCCCACGTTCTCCCGGACTGAATTTTATCTCATTCGCTATAATTTTGATTATCTCGTCGAAAGTTGCCTTGTCTTCGATAAAGAGCAAGTTTTTAGCTAAAATTCCGGCAATTACAATTCGATCTCCACTAGGTCTGGCTCCGGAAGCATTCATATTGGCCCTACCTATAATGGGTTGCGCTTTTTCCACCAATTCTTCCGGTAATTTTTCTCCAATAAGTAACATTAAATGGACCAAGTTTCCCGGGGTTGTTATTTGGTTATTGTGCCAGTTATCCCCAACGAAATCATTTTCAACCCAATAATTGGTAGCCAATATGATTTTATCTAACAGATCTTTATCTAAATAATAGGGGTTCCCCTCGGTTTCATGGGCTCGAGCTAAAGTTACCAGTCCAGCCGTGTGTCTTCTTTGTGGGAAACTTGCAGTTCTACTTAAATCTTCATAATTAATATTCTTAAAACTTCCATCTGATTGAATATTTTTCATCAACCTTGAGACTTCATCGGCCTTTATCGGATTGCTTTTCAATTGTAAGACTATTCTTTGGCGGATTAAGGCTATCTCATCCACTTGAGCCCATACGTCGGTACAGATTAGTAGGACAAGTAAAAATTGAAAAATGATAATAAGCTTTTTGGGTAAATTATTAATTGTCATTATTTCAGGAGGTTAATTTGAGTGTTTTCATTGCTTACTTTAGGTGTATATTTTTAGAATTATTGTCCAATATTGTGAAGGATTACTTGAAGTATTTGAACAACTAAAATGAAGTAAGGAATGCTATAATGTGGTTTAATAACGGATAGCTTCTTAAAGCCATAGCTAGTCTAATTGCATAAATATAATTTTTAAAAATATATTTTTAAGGAAAATTTTAATTTAGTTAATTTCTTATTATCTACAATACATTTAGATTCGATTTTATCAGGTAAAAAATTTCTGTAATAAAAGTGATGGAAATACTAGATAAAGCAAAGAATCTCAAATGCTCCACTGATTGATTTAAGGTGGGTTAATTGTCTAGACTTAGGATCTAAATTCCATAAGCACTTAAAAGCATTAATAATTATTGAACAATGTATAAAAATTATTAGTTGAAGAACATCAATTGCCTAAGTAAAAAACCTAGCACATTTATTGCTTTTTTAAAATAAGTATTTAGTTCTAAAATATATTCATGAGAAAACAAATTACCCGTTTAAACCCAATAGTTCTTTCTGCCCTAATTATTATCGCTTTGTACTTTTTAGTTTTGGGGTTAATGGCTGCGCAAAAAGTTTTGGCTCCATTGGTCCTTGCCTGGGTATTGGCTTTGTTGGTATACCCCATTGCCCAATTATTGGAAAGAAAAGGCTTACACAGTCTTTTAAGTACCTCTTTTGTGGTGGGAGTAGTATTCGTTGCATTTATAGGAATTTCAGGTGTAATTTCTTTGCAAGTAAGGTCATTTTTAGAAGATGCAGATGTGATGAAGGAGCGTTTAAGTCCTGTAGCACATAAAGTTGAGTTATTTGTATTGGCCCATACTCCCCTGGAAAGGAGCAAGTTGGAAGCCTATAAAGAAACTTATGGCTTAAATGATGAAAAATCGATAGAAGTAAAAAAATCGCCTGACATCGCTCAGGAAGAAGCTTTTTTGATGCTTGGAAAAGTACTGGGAACCGCAGCTGATTTTCTTTTGATATTTGTCTACCTCTTCTTTTTTATTCATTTTAGAAACATGTTCTATACTTTTTTTATCAAATTATTTCCCGATTCCATTAAGAATAAAGTAAGTAGGGCCATGCATGACTCTGCTCGGGTAGTAAGACATTACCTGAATGGGCGTTTGATTTTAATGGTGATACTTTTTGTACTTTACAGTTTGGGAATGTGGATTTCAGGGGCTGAAGATTTCTTTCTCATAAGTTTTATCGCGGCCTTTCTATCACTGATTCCTTTTATAGGAAATATGGCCGGTTATGTTTTGGCACTTTTTATAGGTTTGCTGTCGGGAGGGGAAGTTTATACCTTGGTAGGAATTACTACCACATTTTTAATCGTTCAATTTTTAGATTCATACGTATTCCAACCCATTATATTAGGCAATAAGGTAAATGTGCATCCCTTTTTTATTATTTTAGCGGTGATTATTGGCAATGCCATATGGGGAATTATAGGGATGGTTTTATCCATCCCAATTATTGCCATAATCACTGTTATTCTTCGGGAAACTCCCGATGCCAAGGCATTTACTTACCTATTAAGTAACGGAGATGATAGAAAAAGTAGATAACAAAGTAAATAGACCAAATCTCAGGTTTATTTGCCTACAGTTTTTTACTATTAATAGCCTTAAAACTCATTTAAAAGACGCATTTTTATAATGAAAATTCCAAGCCTGGTTACAATAAAAAAAGAACTCAAACAAAGAAATGAAGCTGAATTGGTAGATTTGGTTTTGCAGCTAAGCAAATTAAATCGAGATAATAAAGCTTTTTTGTATTTTCAACTTTTTGAAGCGGATAACCATGAATTGTATTTAAACATGGTGAAAGAGGAGTTGGAAGAAGCCTTTCAGAAGGGAAATAGGAGCAACTATTATACTGCTAAAAAATCTGCTCAAGCTATTCGAAGGTTAATGAACAAAAATTTGAAACTCACTAAAGACAAGGTCACAACCCTGGAAGTACTCTTTTATTTTTGTAAAAACTTAATTGAATATGGTTATCTTGGATTTTACCATCCTGTCATTGATAACCTTTATGCCGCACAGGTTAAGAAAATGGAGAAATTAATCTCAGGACTGCACGAAGATCTTCAGTTCGATTACCAAGAAACTTTGCAACATTATCAAAATCACATTCGATAATAAACCAAATCCCCCAGCCAAAATATCCCATGCCATGAGGTCCACCTATCAATTTATATTGTTCTTACTCATTTCTTTTCAGGTTATCGGACAGGAAAATGCGACAGATTTTCTATACAGTAGCCCTTCCAAAGAAAATGTAGATGCACAAGGAATATTGTCTTTCTTGGATAAGGTGGATGCAAGCGAGCATGAGCTACATAGTTTGATGGTTTTGCGTAGGGGGAAAGTCATTGCTGAAGGCTGGTGGGAACCCTATGGTCCTCAATTAAAGCATACCATGTATTCTGTCAGCAAAACTTATACTGCTACAGGCATCGGATTTGCCGTAAGTGAAGGGCTGATTTCGGTTGAAGATGAAGTAATTCAATTCTTCCCAAAGTCCTTGCCTGAAGAAGTAAGTGATCACCTTAAAAACCTAAAAATAAAACACTTGTTGACCATGAGTGTTGGTCATGCAAGAGATTATACTTTTTCTATAGTGAAAACCGATGATTGGGCCAAGTCATTTTTTGCTGTACCAATAGTAAATCAACCGGGGGAGCAATTTGTTTACAATACCATAGCTACCTATATCCTGTCTGCAATAGTGCAAAAGGTTTCTGGACAAACCCTCTTGGAATACTTAGAACCTCGTCTTTTTGAGCCTTTAGGTATCAAAGGAGTGGATTGGGAAACAAGTCCACAGGGAATCAATACCGGAGGTTATGGACTTAGGGTAAAAACCGAGGACATGGCCAAATTAGGTCAACTTTTCTTGCAAAATGGATATTGGCATGGACAACAAATTCTGCCGGAAAGCTGGATAAAGGAAGCAAAAAGTTTAAAAATACTCCAAAATCCTGAAGCAAGTAAGGAAGAAAGAGCCAACAGTGATTGGCTCCAGGGGTATGGGTACCAAATGTGGAGAAGCCGTCATAATTCTTACCGTGCAGATGGTGCTTTTGGCCAATATATCTTAATATTGCCCAAACAGGAAGCTGTAATTGTCATTACTTCAGAAACCTCAAATCTTCAAGCCTTACTAAGTGAGGTATGGAACCATATATTGCCTGCTTTTGATAATGAAGGTAGTATTTCCGATGATTTGGCTTTACAAAAACGACTAGAAAACCTTTCTCATCCACCGGCAATTGGCGTTGAAAATAAATGGATGGAAGCAATGCTGGATAATAAAAGAATTGCTTTTGAATCCAATGAAGGGAAGGTGGAATTTAGGTTTAATTTTCAAGAAGATAATTTGAAGATACATTCTATTGAAGAACGGAAAAGTCATCGTTTAATGGCAGGTGAGGCCCATTGGCTTTCAGGAACAACGG
>NZ_CAXBOC010000224.1:0-8419 GCF_963976465.1 uncultured Cyclobacterium sp.
TTCTGATATATTTTTAGAAATTTAAATGGATGCTACAAAAAACATAAACCCTGTTTTAGAATTAAAAAGCCTTCACAAAAGTTTTGGTGACAACCATGTACTCAAAGATTTTAACCTGAAACTTTTTGAAGGAGAAAACCTGGTAGTGATGGGAAAATCGGGTTCCGGGAAATCGGTAATGATCAAATGTCTGGTAGGACTAATTCAGCCTGACAGTGGTAGCATTACCATTAAAAACCATGACATCACAAGTATAGGGCATAGCGAATTGGATCTTCTCCGTACAGAAATAGGATTCCTATTCCAAGGTAGTGCCTTGTACGACTCCATGACTGTCCGTGAAAACTTAGAATTTCCACTCAGGCGTCAAACACATAAAATACCGGGTTTTGAAAGTAAAGAAATTCTGGTCAAAGAAGCATTGGAAAATGTGGGGCTGGCACACACCTTGGATTTGATGCCTGCAGAGCTTTCCGGAGGTATGCAACGTAGGGTGGCTTTGGCCAGGGCATTAATCCTAAAACCAAAAATCGTCATTTATGACGAGCCAACAACGGGCCTAGATCCCATTACAGCCAAAGAGATTATAGAGTTAATGCGTAATATTCAAAAAAAATACCATACCTCTTCACTTATCATTACACACGATGTGGATTGTGCTAGGGTTATCTCCAACCGGATGATTTTGCTGGTTGATGGTACCAATTATGCTGAAGGAACCTTTGAGGAACTTTCAAATGCAAAAGATCCAAAAATTCAGGCATTCTTTAAAAACTAATAGTATGGGAAAATCTAATGCATACAAAGCGAAAGTAGGCCTATTTGTGGTGATAGGAACTGTGCTCCTTATTGCCATCCTCTATTCAATAGGAAAACGCCAACATATCTTCAGCAGAAACATTCAGCTTTACGCTGTTTTTGACAATGTAAATGGTCTGCAAACCGGAAACAATGTGCGCTATTCAGGTATTGATGTAGGCACGGTTAGTAAAATAGTAATGCTTGACGAAAGAAACATTGTTCTTCAGTTGATGGTAGAAGATAAAATTTCCAGATTCATCAAAGAGGATGCCATTGCTTTTATCGGATCAGACGGATTGGTAGGGAGTATGGTAGTCAATATTGTCCCCGGGAAAATGCAAAATGCAAAAGCCATTATCTCGGGAGACACCATACAAACCTATAGTAAAGTTGGGACGGATGACATGCTTTCTACCTTAAATACTACCAATGAAAACGCTGCATTGCTGACAAGCGATCTATTGAAGATAACCAATAAAATTCTAGAAGGAAAAGGAACCTTAGGCACACTACTGAGCGATACCCTATTGGCCCAAGACATCCGAAGATCAATTATCGAACTTAAAAAAACGACCCAAAGCACTTCTGCATTGGTCACAACAATCAATGCAATAGTCGAAAAGGTGAATTATGGTGAAAGTGCTGCTGCTGTTTTGTTAAGCGACACGGCTTCTACCAACCAATTGAAAATAGTATTTGATAACTTGGAAAAATCCAGTCAAGATATTAAAAGTGTCAGCCAAAACCTGGAAAAATACATCAAAGAGATAAGCGCGGGAGAAGGTACTATAAATCATTTAATACAAGATAAGGCTATGGCCGGGCAACTTGACAGCACCATGATTAATGTCAAAGAAGCTGCAGAAAAATTGAATGAAAACATGGAAGCCCTTCGACAAAACTTCCTTTTCCGCAGGTATTTCAAAAAGCAAGAGCGAGAGAAAAAGAAGAAACCTTAACCCCAATTACAACAGAGACTTGTTCCCTTCGATATAAGCCATTAATTCAGACGCTTTATTGAAAACTTTCTTAATGTTCCCATTTTTATCGATCACCAAGTGGGTGGGGTATAACCTTAACTTCAACCGGTCTTCTACCAATTCTTTTTGTTCGGGAAAGACCACATAATCAAAGCTTCTCTTATTCAAAAAGTCGTCCAGTGAAGTTCGAGTATCCGTGGCCAAACTTAAAAATTGTATATCATTATTATTGCGGTATTTATAAACAAACTTATTCAATTCAGGCATCTCAGCTATACAAGGTTTGCAAGCAATAAAACAAGTTTTGATTACCGTGATTTTCCCTTTCAGGCTTTCATTGTTATACTGCTGCCCATCGATAGCTTTTAGGTCAATTATTGGGAATTTTTCACCTTCCATTTCAAAATATCCTAAAGCCAATTCCGCAGAATTCTTGATGGTTCCTGAAATGGTTATATCTGCACCTTCAGGCAATTTAACTAGTTTGTAGGTAATGGAATCTGACTTGGTTTTCATCTTGCCCTCAATACCAATAAAATCTCCACTTATTAACTTTTTCAAAAATGTTTCTTTTGAGATTAATTTAGCATTTTCATCGAGCGCAATAAAATCCGATGATAAAGATATTTTGGAATAATGGTAATTCCACCAAGTACTAAAATCAGCTGTCAATTCTTTCAAGTCTACCTGCCCTTGCCTTTCTTTGTCAAGATTTTTACCTGATTTCTTATTACAAGAAGCACAAGTAATAATGATCAATAATAACATGAGCGATATGTTCTTCATAACTTATTGGTTGATAATAAGTTTAATATAAAAAAAATAAAAATACCATAAAACTAAACACGTCTTTTTTAACCTGATTAAATAGTTTTGTTAAGGTTTTGCCTGTAGTGCGGTTCCCTCCGGTTTCAAAATTTATATACCTTTCTTACTATTGTTTTCAAATGAATTCACAGCTATTCTAAACCCTAAATCATCTATTTTAAAGGAGTAGGGATGGCTCCTTCTTCTTGTGGTTGCCATTACACTTCTTTCTACATCGCACCAGCCACCACCACGAAAAACCCGATAGGAACCATAAACGGTTTCATCATAAATATCCGAACACCATTCCCAAACATTACCAAGCATGTCATAAAGTCCCCAAGAATTGGGTTGCTTTTGTCCAACTTCCTGAGTACGATTGTCGGCATTTTTTTTATACCAGGCAATCTTCTCTAATTCTCCGTACCTGGTATTTTTTTCGCCAGCCTGGCAGGCATATTGCCACTCAGCTTCAGTTGGAAGCCGAAATCCGCTTGCCTTGGCATCAAAGCTTACGATTTGTGAGGTATTATCAATGACATAGCATTGGCTTTTCGCCAATGTCTCAGACAGTTTATTACAAAATTTAACAGCTTCAATCCAAGAAAGAGTCTCAACAGGTAACTTTTCACCTTTGAAAGTAGCCGGATTTTCATTCATTATTGCAGCATACAAGTACTGAGTAACTGGAAATTTGGAGAGTCTAAAAGATTCAATTTCACGAGTCCAAACTTTTTTTACCCGGTCGTCTCTCATTTCCACAGTACCTTTTGGAATCGTGACAAATAAATTTTCAATTTTTTTCTTGTCTACGTTTTTCTTATCTATTTCCACGCTACTTTTTGGATTGAGGACCTTCTTAAATATTGACTTGGTTTTTAAATCGATCGAAAAGGTTGATGGATAATTCAGCATAAAGATTGATGGCAATAAAAATGGGTACATCCATATTATTATATTGCTCATCAGGAAGTTCGGAGGCAATTGCTCCAGCAATGAGTCCCCTGCTCACTTCTCTAAACTGACCCATCGCTGAAAAAACCTCACAAAGCGTTTCAGATTCACAAACTGATTTTAAACATTCAAAATATTTACTTTCATGGTTAAATTCATAAACTCCGTCATTATTTTTCCAAATATCCTGAAAAAAGGGTTTATTTCTATTGATGTTCAGAAATTCTGCTAACCCTGATGTGACAAAAAAGTCAGGAGGCAAAGACATACTACTCCTATCCATCAAAAACTTTTTATAATTAATTTCGCCGTAATGTTTTAGAAGTTGATCGTTAAACTTCTCTACTACAACCGCTACAAATTCAGACTGCTGTTTATCCAAACATTCAAGAGATTTAATCTGTTGTGAATTTCCGGATGAATTAAACAAAACTAAGAAAGCCAAGGTAGCAAAGACTTGTAGTGTTTTCATAATATTCAGTTACTGAATTAGATAGGCCAAGGCAGAATTAATTAATCCTTTCTAAAAATAGTAATATAAAAGCAAAGCATCAACCTCCTAATCCTTAGGCACATCAAGAAATCAACCTCAAGGCTTCTCTTTTACTTAAGGAACTTAATGTGGTATCTTTTACAAATTCCTGCACCCAAATAGGATTGATACGGCTGTATTCCCGCAATACCCAGCCTATGGCTTTATTGATAAAAAACTCATTCGACCCTAATAAATGGTGAATGCATTGTTTTAAAAGATCAAGATCCATTTTTTCTTTGTACTTCAACTGAAACAGTAGGGCACTCCTTTGCAACCAAATATTATTGGACTTCAACCATTTGTCTATGTGTTCCTTCCTCTCTTCCGGAAAAAGCAGGAAATAATTGCCCATCAATTTATTGGCTATCAAATCTACCGTATCCCACCAAGATTGATGAGCCACCATATGTTCATAAAGATCGATGTCCTCTTTCTCTGTGACTTTCAAGTATTTTAAGGCTAGTTCCTGGCCAAAATAATGAAACTCTCGCACATCTCTAACCCATAAAACCTTTATCAACTCATGCAACTCTGACTTTGGCGGAAGCATGGCTTTGATCAAAAACGGTCTTTGGACAGCCCTTCTTTGCCGGGTAGAAATCCCAAAAAACTGAAATTGATTTCGCAAATAAGCCCTTTGCTGCAATGCCAGTTTACTATTCGCATTCCTGCTAAACTCCTGTTCTAAGACAGCAATGTATTCAAAGGTTTCGTTGGATAGCATTGGGTAGAATATTTGGGTTGTGTGGTGGGATGATAATTAGTAAACGTTGTCTTTTTAATCCTAACTGGTCTAAGTTCCTACCTGGTCTAAGTTTAGCGAAGCGTAACTTAGACCCAAAATAAGGAAAGTTTTCAACTTTCGTAAAATAATCACCAGGTTGCCGTCAAAGCTAATATAGGTAGGGACCCCAAGTAAACTTCGACTCCGCTGACTTCAACAGGCTCAGCCACCGGTGCCAAATTACCCAATTTTCATCAGCTAAAACAGGAGGCAATTAAAAATTGTTCTCACTTTACCTTTTCAGAGTTTAGACCAAAATAATCGATCAAAGAAACTAATCAATAGGAATGGGCTTTAGCCCATTTATAGGGTCAAATCGCATCACCCGGCTTTAGCCAAAATTTAGAGGACATAAGGGTTTTATTAAATCTTAATTCAAGAGGTCAATATGCTCTGGAATATCCAATGCTCATAATCATTATTTAATAAGGTTATTTTTAAATTCCACCTTATAGCTATTCGGCGTTAAGAAATTTAAGCAGGAGGCAAGGGCACAGGTGTTGTTTGAAGAAGCTTTTAAATAGAAAAAAAACCATAATTATCGAATAAAAGGCTTAGCAAATCAAGAAGGAAAAGTAGAATGCATGTTTACTTATGCAATAAAACAAATAACTGAGGATAGTATTTACAATACCCTCAGTTACAGTTGGTTAATTAGAGGAAACTCCAGCAAGGTCCCAAACTCCATTATTGACTGATCCTTCTACATATTCTTTAAAATGAATAGGTTTCCTGCCGAGTACTTTTTCAATATCATTCGTGATTTCCGAGTTGTCAGGATTTCCCAGCACTTCAGTGAACAAATACTCTACCAACCATATAAAATCTTCAGGAACATTTTGTTGCTGCATTGCTGCTACATAAGCCTTAACACTAATTCCTGTAAATTGGATCTCTCTTCCACCGGCTTTGGAAATCAAAGAGACGGCTTCCTCGAAAGTCAATCCTTCAGGGCCGGTTAATTGGTATATTTTACCATTGTGTTTGTCCTCAGTCAATGCGCTAGCAGCAACTTCAGCAATATCATTGGCATCAACAAAGGGGATCTTTGCTTCCGCAAAAGGCAAGGCAACATGCCCTTTTAAAATCCCTTCAACCAGAAAGTTTTCACTAAAATTCTGATTGAACCAATTCGCTCTAACAATGGTATAATCCAATCCGGAGTGAATCACCAGCTGCTCGCACAATTGGGCCTCTCGCTCTCCTTTGCCTGATAACAATACCAGCTTTTTAACATGGCTTTTTTTAGCAACTTTTACCAAAGCCTCGATGGCCTCTAAGGCGCCGGGGACTGCCAGGTCCGGCTGATAGCTGATATAAATGGCCTCCATTCCTTCCACCGATGCTGACCAGCCCTCTGGATGGTGCCAGTCGAAGGCAGGATTTCCCTTTCTAGACCCAACCCTAACATGGTGACCCAAATTGTGTAATAATTTTACGATACGTTTTCCGGTTTTTCCGGTTCCTCCAATGACTAAAATGTTACGTTTCATGATGTGTAATTGAATAGTTTATGATGATTGAGTATTTAGTACAAGCCCCACTAAAAGCATTGCAAAAGAAGCAATAGCACTTATTGTCCTAACCAAATGCCATTGCTTCCATGGCGTTTCAAATTTTTGACGAAGGGCCTTAAGTTCTTCTGAAGTGGAAGCAGTCAAATCTGTCCTCTCAAGCATTTCATTTAATGGAACATTCTTGAATACAGTTACAAAAGCTACTCCCAGAATAAATAGCATAGTGGCCACCACTAAAACCCAAAAGGACCTATCCGGATTTTGATACTTAAGGTAGATAAGGGCAATATTTAGGACGAAAGGGCTAAAGAACACAAGGATAAATGCGGGGTTGATAATCACCCTGTTCATCTGTTGAAATGCATATAAAAACCCAAGGTCATCCATTTGTCCTATACCCGGCGTTACGGCATTCGTCCAAGTAAAACATAAACCGGCAGTTAAACCTGTTAATAAGAGGGTCGTACCTAGCAAAACCGTTTCTACATTGAATTCCATTTCGCCTAGTATTTTAAAGTTTGTGTTTTTGGGTAGACCCTTGTATAATAATAAAGCACAGCCACTCCAAGGAGCTCAAATGCAATGATCCAAAACCCTAAATTGGTAAAAAAAGTATAATGATTCCCACCATTGGGAATCACGAAAAGGGGTACCGTAATTAGCGCATCTAAAAATGCAGCCACCAGTAGAAATACCTGACCGACAAAATAACCATGGGTTTTACTCCCCTTCTGATAGTATAAATACGAGCCCAGCCACACCAATGGCATCACTACAATAAACAAAACCATATTGGCTTGTTGATTTGGGTCTTCAAGAAATTGGTAATGAAAGGAAAGGGTATACAAACCCACAGCCAGTAGCCAGATTCCAACTCCAATTAAAATTGCTTTGATCGTTTTCATGTCTTGTATTGTTTTGATTACAAGACAAAACTAGCTTAGCCTCCAGTAAACTATTTATTTAAAAAGATGTAAGATTTGTTTGAAAAGACGAGTTATTTAATCTGACTGGGTCTGTAACCGTATTTTTTCGCAAAGGCATTAGAGAAAGAGCTTAAACTGTCATAGCCAACATGCCAAGCTGCTTCCTGTACAGAAGCTTGTTTATTACTAATAAGGCTGTGAGCGGTTTTAAGTCTTTCATTCTGAAGGTACTTGAACACAGGAATGCCGAAAACCTCTTTAAATTCTTTTTTCAGCTTGGTTGTATTCAAACCCAAGGCCTTGGAGAGCTCCGTTAACGATGGCGGGTTATCCAAATTATTCGACAAAATCTCTTTTGCCATTTCCAGCCGTTTTCTATCTTCTGATTGGAATTTTTGGGCTTGATCCAATGACAATTGACCAAAAAAGTGCGACAGCAAAGCGGTAATTTGACTTCTAAAAAACATCATTTTGGTTTTACCCTTGTAGCTAATATTAAAAAGACTATCAATAATCTGATGCATTTCGGGAGTCATATAAAAGCTCGGCCCTTCAACATAATGGTCCTTGGGATTAACCAAATTTTCCAAAAGCTCCGAAAAAATTTTCCCTTCCTGATTGGGAAGGTTTTGTAAATTTCTAGTGGCTGTAGCTATAAGAATACATTCAAGTGGTTTGTTATTGGAGACCGTATGAATACAATCCACCTGTTCATCTGCATAAAAAGAGAGCGCTAAACCTTTGGTATAATTAAATTCACGCTTCCCGGTGGGGAAATTCATTTCTAAATTCACATTACCGGAACCATAAAAGGCCACTGCAATCACGGGTTCATCAAATTTACAAGAATCTTTAATGATCTCCTTCGAGAAAGCAGTCTCAACTAAAATTGTAAAGTCATTGATTTCGATAAAATCCCGGGTCATTAGAATCAATCCATTATCACCAATTATCAGATGAAACATTGGTCTTTTACGTTATTAATTTTCTACTAAAGTATCGTATTTGCACAACACTTTCAAATACTTTGTTAAAGCTTAGCCAAATAATAAGAATACTTTGTGTTTATTTTAGGTGGAAAAGTGACTCCTATAATTTACCCCTGGAAGATTTTG
>NZ_CAXBOC010000225.1:0-8387 GCF_963976465.1 uncultured Cyclobacterium sp.
GGCGTGTACTTCACCAATGCAATGGCTGGTTCTCCCGGATGTGCTCCTTCGAGAAGCAGTATCATTACAGGTAGGCACCATTGGCAAAATGAGTCCTCTGGCCAGCATGCTGCTCCCTGGCTTAAAAAGCACGTACCCTTTGTAGATGTTTTGGAGGCGAATGGTTATAAAACGGGTAGAACTGGAAAAGGTGTTTCTCCTTTTCGCTATGCTCGAAATGAAAATGACAGTCTTTGGAGAAAAACAGATGCAGCAGGGATAGAGCACAGCAAAATAAGATATGAAGATGGGCCAGGAGATATAAGGCCTGCAAACAAAATAAGCACCACAAATTATTTTGAAAATTTTAAATTTTTCATGGAAAAGGAAAGAGCCGACAAGCCCTTTTTCTTTTGGTTTGGGGCGACAGAACCACACCGTGCCTATGAAAAAGATTCGTGGAAAAGGACGGATAAAAAATTATCAGATGTGGAGGTGCCGGCATTTTTTCCAGACAATGACATCGTCCGTGGAGACATGTTGGATTATGCAGTAGAAATAGAATGGTATGACAGCCACCTGGATTCCATGATCAATTATTTGGAAGAAATAGGAGAGCTTGAAAACACGATCATTATCGTCACGGCAGACAACGGCATGCCATTTCCACGGGCTAAAGCAAACAGCTATGATTATGGTATCCATGTGCCTTTTGCCGTGAGGTATCCCAAACAGTTTCCCGGTGGGAGGAAAGTAGATGATCCTATAGGATTTATAGACCTCGCCCCAACCATTTTAGATTTGACCAATACCATGCAAGACGGAATGCTACCAATTACCGGAAAGAGTATTCGCCCCCTGTTGGAATCTAAAGAGCAAGGAACGATTGATCCTTCGAAGAAATATGCTTTTTCAGGTAGAGAAAGGCATTCATCATCAAGGTACCTCAATTGGGGTTACCCACAAAGATCGATTAGAAGTGAAGACTATTTATTGGTATGGAACATGAAGCCGGATCGCTGGCCTGCAGGTGCCCCTCAAAGAGTAAATCCTGAGGATGAAAATGAATTGCTACCCATGTATGGGATAGACGAAGACGGCATCAGTCATTCTGAATGGGCGTTTACAGATGTGGATGCATCCCCTACCAAATCATTTATTATAGAAAATTATAAGGATCCAGCCATCAAGCCATTTTTCGATGCAGCATTTGCCAAAAACCCTGAAGTACAGTTATTTGATATAAGAAATGATCCTTATTGTTTAAACAATATAGTAAATGACCCGGATTATGCTTCAGATAAAGAAGAATTGCAAGCGGCTTTATTAAAGGAATTAGAGACTACCAAAGACCCAAGAGTGGTAGGCCCTGATAAAGAAATTTTTGATTCCTATATCAGATACAGCCCTATGAGAGCCTTTCCTGAACCAATTCCCGGAAGCCAGTTAAAATAGGCCATCTGACTTGATTCAGCTAGTTTCATTCTATAAAAAAATACCGGGCAACTGTCCGGTATTTTTTATATTCGGTTTTTATGTGATAGACATGAAATCTCTATTTTGCCACTGGTTCAAAAAAACAATAAAAAGAGCATGTTGTGGGCCAGTTATTCCCCTATTAATCGCACTTTTATCTCTCCTTTATTTCCCTCAAAAATCCATGCAGGAATCCTTAGTTCTATCCTTTTAAGGTTTTCAATTTGCCGATCCAATTCAAGTGGAGCCGGATCCAGAGAGATGACAGACAAGGAAATCTCAGGATGTGACAAATTTTCTAACCTTAGGGTTTTGCCCTCTTTAGTCAATACTGCTCCACCATCTACAAGCTTAATATCTGCCTGCGTCATCAATTGCCAGGTGATCAATTTTGTAGCATTGTTGGTTTCAATTTGGTCTTCGATGATAATTGATCTTGGGCTGTCTTTTGTAAATTTTCTTGTTGCACTTTTCAGCTGGCCTTCAAATGTCGGTGTAAGGTCAAAAGTGGCTTCAGGCTTTTCTCCATCTTTAAAGTCTACTATCGTAGCCAAACCATCGACCACATGCCGCTTATTATCCACTGAGATGGTACTATGTCCAAAATTATTCTTCGTAAGTAATTTCCACCGATCACATTCCTGACATCTGCTCCAAAGATCGAAACCGGCTCTTGACAATAAGCCATAGCTCTGGTTGCCCGGGTCGATTGCCCATCGAACGCCATTTAATTCAAAAATGAAAGAACCTGCATCCATATTCCCATGGCTTATCGATCCTCGACCTCCTTTTCCTCCAAAATAATAACCTTCTTTATTCTCTCCCTGACCGGTAAATATTACCAATGGGTTGGCTCCTTCACCTTTCCAAGCATTAGGAATAAATCCTGATCCCTTTTCTTCGAATTGTGCTGTCCAAACTAATCCTGCTCCTGCCAGCCGTGAAAGCTTTCCTATCTCCTCAGGCGTTTGCATAAATCTTTCATGATTCAAATAATTCTTATCTCCTGTTTTGGAGGCAAACCAACTCAAGGTAAAATCAGTATACAGCTCCGGTAAGTCCGGGCTATCGGCATAATTGTATAATAGTTTGGAAGGAGCCAAGGTTAAAAGGCCGAAATTTGCACTCTCTTTAAAGCCCGGATATTCACTTATTCCAAAGTCTGTCCCAAAAGCGCTTTCCAGCATTGCCGCAGTTACTACTGAAAACATTGTCCCATATCCCCAATAGGTTGCCCCCACTGGATAAGCTCCATCCGGAGCATATGCTGCAAGCGCATGATTCAGGCCTTCAATTGATCTATTCATGGTTTTTGCTGCCAATTCCGGGTTTTCCTCAGCAATGGCAATGGAGGCTGCAATCATACCGGCATTGCAAACTTGATTCCAGTTGTTAGTTCCATTAACCCATCGAGGAGTTTCCCCATTTTCGGGCCAACTGGGCATTATTCCCTTAGCTATTAATGATTGTTTCGCCAAAGTGATGGTAGATTTCGGTAATTCCCCTGCGGTCCAATCTAGCGCCAAGGCAATAGCCAAAGACATTTCCCCTACATCTAGAAAATGCTTTGGGTTCCAAGTAGGGAAAATGCAAGCAGCAAGCACTTCTTCATTTAACCTTTGCAAAATTTCCGGATCCTTTTCAACGAAATAAACCATTCCCAACATATTAACACGATATAGGAAATTTCTAGAAATACCGAGCTGGTTTTTTTGAGACCGTGGATTATCTGGGATGTCAACTGTAATTAAATTCATTGCTAATACTGATTCAGTATTGTACTTGATTGCCTGAAAAATATGCTGAGTAAGTGGATCGGTTTGAAGCTTTTCTCTAAGCTTCTTTTCAATGGCTTGATTTAGTACCAATCTAGGTTGAGATTTTCGAAGATTCTTTTTCAGGTACTGTACTGATATCGGGTTTTCGAGTTGATACGTATGAGAATCTTGATTTCTTGGCAACTGAGCATAAGCCCACTCGCTTATAAAAGTTAAAGTGAGTAGGCTGGTTAGCAATAATAATTGATTTATTTTTTTCAAGACAGTTGTACTTTTATAGTGATGTGTAATTGAAAAAATACCTTCAAAGTGCGGAATCACTTTACTAGAAATAGAATTTACCGGGGAATTTTCATCTTAGTATCGATTATAAATACTATTCGATATCCCTAAAAAACTCTTCCAAATTCAGTTTAAACCCTTGGATCACTTTTGACTCCGCCACATCTCCGGAGGTAAGCAAAAGGGAAGGGACGGATTTTCCATTAGTAAGACGATAGATTAACAAATCCTGGGTTTCAGCATGAATGATCCAGTATTCCCGGACTCCATTGGACTCATAAAGTTCGAACTTAATCTTCAATTCCGTTTTACTGTTGCTGGGAGATAGTATTTCCACAATCAAGTCTGGTGCTCCTATACAGCCTCTGTCATCCAATTTTTCTCGGTCACAAATTACGCAGATATCCGGCTGAACCACATCATGGATTAGATGATCTGCTTTGGATGCTTTTGGAAAACGCACATCGAAGGGTGCATCGTAAACTTGACATGATTTGTCTTCCAAAAAGTAATAGAGTTTAGCTGCCAACTTTATTGAAATTCGCTGATGGATACGTTTTGAGGCAGCAGCAACTTTTTTAAAGGCTTTCCCTTTGATCAGTTCGACCACTTCCTCCATCTGCCATTTCAGGTAATCGGCATAGGAATAATTTCCATATTCCAAATCCGGTTCATTGACATTATCCGGTTTTTTGACTTCCATACTATAAATATACTGATTTTAGGACTATTTTAGAGATAGTGTATTCTATATTATGGGGAAAAGTATGCTTGAACATTGAGTCGAAAAGAAAATCAAAAAAAAGATATCTGAAGAAAAGAATGGATTTTAGAGAGACTGGAAATATTTGTGCTTATTGTCTTTGAAGGTAGTGTTGATCTTTCAGTTGAATACCTTCGGTTAAATAATCGTTAGAATTTTGGTGATTCAGGATGCGTTCATTGGTTTACATCTTCCTCAAACATCAATGCTAAATTATTCATCCATGAGAATTAAAATTAAATTCTAATTCGGACAAGAATCTAATTATATACTATTACCTTTTATTTTGAAAAAAATTGATCATGATTAGCAGAAGAAAAGTAATAAGTATTTTATCAAGCCTACCATTTGGCGGTCTGCTTTTAGGAGCGCTTGCAGGTACAAATGGTGCTAAGTCAATGCCTAACACTAATCTGTCCCCAATTAAAAAGGTTCTTGGCAAAAGTATCTATGACTCGATAGGAGTACGCCCACTGATTAATGCCCGAGGTACTGTTACGGTCGTAGGTGCAACCAGGGTCTTGCCGGAAGTACAAGTAGCGATGGACGAGGCGGTAAAGGACTTTGTTCAAATTGATGAATTGATGAATGGTGTTGGGCTTCGCTTAGCAGAAATTACAGGGGCGGAATGGGGCGTGGTGACTTCCGGTGCATCTGCTGCAATAACTGTTGCGACAGCTGGATGCGTGACTGGAGGCGACCCTGATAAGATTTGGCAAATCCCCAATCTGGAAGGAATGAAGGATGAAGTAATTATTCCTTCTTATTCACGATCAGCCTATGATGCTGCAGCAAAGGCGGTGGGAGTGAGAATGATAGAGGTAAATACCCCTGAGGAATTGAAAGCTGCCTTGGGGCCCCGAACAGCTATGATTTTGGTTTTGGCCGGTGGCGCCTCTGAGGAGGGGCCCCTCTCACTAGAAATTATCGCTGCACTTGCCAAACCTCTTAAGGTACCAATCCTTGTAGATGCGGCGGCTGAGGGCCTAGAAGTTCCCAATCCACATATTGCTCAAGGGGCAGATATGGTTGCCTACAGTGGAGGAAAATATTTGCGAGGTCCACAATGTGCCGGCCTATTGATTGGCCGCAAAGATTTAGTCCAAGCTTCTTGGATCAATAGTGCACCCCACCATGGTTTTGGACGAGGGTTTAAGGTGGGACGTGAAGAGATAATGGGGATGTTGACAGCAGTAGAAATGTGGGAAAAGCGGGATCATGCCGCAGAGTGGAGAATGTGGATTTCTTGGGCCGATTATATTTCTAATCGTCTGGAGCAGGTTTCAGGGGTGAAGACAGCGCTTATTCTCCCAAAAGGAAGGTCAAACCGATCACCTTCTCTTCAAGTGAAATGGGATATTTCTTTAATTCCACTCACAGGCCAAGATGTTGAAGAGCTTTTGTGGGACAACAATCCCCGAATTGCTGTTAGTGGTGCCGTGAGTTACCTTCCTTTCCCCCCAAATATGGAGCCTAACATACGGATCAACACTTCCCAACTAGTAGCAGGCGAGGAGAAGGTAATCGCAAATTGCGTTTATGAGTTGCTTTCCAATCCACCTCAGATGCAAAAGCCCACTTTCCCTGCCGCCTTTAACCTAAGTGGCCTTTGGGACCTGGAGATTCAATTCGTAGCAAGCATTGTAAACCAAACGCTCATGTTTGAACAAAAAGGAAATGAAATTTTTGGTACCCACCATGCTAGTTTCGGACCACGTGAGCTAACCGGTACGCTTCATGGCAATGATATTTTATTTCGAAGTTCTTATACTCGCCAAGGAGTACGCCTAAATTTCGAATTTACAGGAGTAGTGAGTAAGGATTCTATGGACGGTAAATTAAGTTTGGGTGAATACGGCAAGGCAGAATGGAAAGCAAAACGGCGACAATATTAGAACCAGCTGTTTAATAAAAAGTAGTTAAAAGTAGAAGAATAAATTATGGAGCGCGTTATAGTGAAATATTTCCCTATATAGTACCATTAAAAATATTACACTTTGTTTTTATTATTGTATGCCATTCTACTATTATACATGGGAATACTTATCTAATTGTAATTAAAAGGGGCTTTTTACTCTACCCCATTTTAGCCGGGATAAGTTCCTGGGAGGGTTTTTAAGTAAGGCTTTCTGGTCGAACAAAAAGTTTGGTTTTCTCCTGCCCCCTCGGTTCCTAATATCATTATGGTGTTTTATCTTCCCGCTATGAATTAGTATAAAATATTCAATTAAATTTCTTTTGCCTCAATTCAAATTAGTAAATTAGTGGTTCATCATTTACCCTATAGAAAAATGAAAATAGCCGTAGTTGCACTACTATTTTTCTCACTTTTTGCATGCTCAGAGCCTAGAAACGAAAATTTTCTATTCAAGTCAATTCCACCCGAAATTTCTCATCTTAATTTCACTAATGAATTAAGGGAGTCCAATAATTTAAGTATTCTATATTACCTCTATTTTTACAATGGTGGTGGTGTGGCCATAGGGGATATCAATAATGATGGTCTGCAGGATTTGTATTTTTCCGGAAATCAAGTTCCAAATAAGCTGTTTTTAAACAAAGGGAATATGGAATTTGAAGACATCACAGAAATAGCAGGTGTTGCAGGCGCTTCCGACTGGAATACAGGAGTAACCATGGCTGATGTAAATGGTGATGGACTTCTTGATATTTATGTATGTGCAGTAGTAGGAATCCACGGGTTGAAGGGGGGAAATGAACTTTTTATAAACAATGGAGACCTTAGCTTTACTGAAGAAAGTAAATCCTATGGATTGGATTTTCAAAATTATGGCACCATGGCCTCTTTTTTTGATTATGACAATGATGGCGATTTGGACATGTATTTATTGAATCATTCCGTACATACAAATAACTCCTATGGACCAGCGACCATAAGGCATGACCGCATCGAGGAAAGTGGTGATAAGTTGCTTAGAAACGAGGGAGGTAAATTCATTGATATAAGTCAGGAAGCAGGAATTTTTGGTGGGGCCAATGGCTATGGACTTGGGTTGGCAACCGCAGATTTCAACAATGATGGATTCACAGATTTATATATCAGTAATGATTTTCATGAAGATGATTATTACTATATCAACAATGGAGACGGAACATTTACAGAACAACTGAAAGAAAGATTCAGTCAGGTGAGCAGGTTTTCTATGGGCAATGATGTTGGTGACATCAATCAAGATGGATTTATGGATATTATTTCCCTTGATATGCTTCCTGAAGATGAGAAGGTACTTAAATCCTCCATGAGTGATGATCCTATATATACCCATGATTTAAAAATTGAACGCTTAAAATACCATCCTCAGTATGCCAGGAATATGCTGCAATTAAATCGGGCAGGGGAGTATTTTCAGGAAATTGCACTTTATAGTAGTATTTCAGCAACTGATTGGAGCTGGAGTCCTCTTTTTGCAGATTATGATATGGATGGAAAACAGGATTTATTTATATCCACCGGTATTTCCCGACGACCCAATGACCATGATTATATCAACTATATTTCAAGTGATGAGGTAGAACGCCAATTTAATGCTTCCAATAAATTGGATCAAAAGGCAATCAATAAGATGCCTTCAGGGAAAGTGAAAAATTATATTTTTAGAGGTGGCGACCATCTGAAATTTATCGACCAAACCGGTAAGTGGATGGCTGATCAACCGAACTTATCTACCGGTGCTGCTTGGGCTGATTTAGATAATGACGGTGATTTGGATTTGGTAACGAATAACCTCAATGAGCCTGCAACTGTGTACAGAAATAACCTGGAAGAAAAGGCAGGCTATTTAAAAGTTAAAATTCAATTTACCGCACCCAATACATTTGGCATTGGCACCAAGGTATTCTCTTGGCATCAAGGAGAGATGCAAGTAAAGCAGTTGTTCACAGCCAAAGGCTTCCAATCATCTTCTGAACCATTGATACACTTTGGATATGGAGAAGTAAACAAAATTGATTCATTACTTATCATTTGGCCGGACAATACCTATGAAAAAATGTATGAGTTGGCGGCCAACCAAAGTTTGGAACTCAAACCCGGTGAAAATCGCCAAAATATAGATTATTCACAACTCTTTCCCAAAGTTCAACCATGG
>NZ_CAXBOC010000226.1:0-8366 GCF_963976465.1 uncultured Cyclobacterium sp.
AACATAAAATAAAGATATGAAATGAAAAGTTTTAATCTACCAAATAGGACCGAACGTCGTTAAATAGCTGGAATTCATCTATAAAACAGGATTCCGTTTGGATCAATTATCGTTGGTCTGCTCAATAGTGCTTTTGGTCGACTTAACTCCCTCCCTTATCTATTGTACTTTTATTATTGAAAAGAAAATTTTTCCTTTGTATCAGCTATTATAAAGACAATAACAATATTGGAAAACTAAGACAAATGAGAAAAATAACCAAACTATTATTAATTTCCATTGTAATGCTGTCCTGGGCATCTCTAAATGCTTTTGGTCAACAGGCTTCTGAAAAGAAAGAATTTAAGATTTCAGGTAAGGTAGTGAATCAGGCAACAGGTGAGCCTATCCCTTACGCTACCGCTTTTTTAAAAGAATCTGCTTCTGAAACTTCCATTGCAGGTGGGGTCGCAGATGACAATGGAGAATTCTTTTTTAATGTAAAAGAAGCAGGTAAATACAAGGTGGAATTGAGTTTTGTTGGCTATGACACATTTGTTAGAGATGATATTCAAGTGGGGCCCAATACTCCATCATTGTTTTTAGGAAACATAGGTTTGAAAGAATCAGCAGTTGCTCTTGAGGAGGTAACTGTCCAAGGGCAAAGAAGCCTTATTACAGAAAAAGTAGACAGAACCATATACAATGCGGAGAATGACAAAACCACCGTAGGTGGTGACGCCTCCGATGTATTGAGGAGAGTCCCAATGTTGACAGTAGACTTGGATGGTAATGTTTCCATGAGGGGTAGTAGCAATATCCTTGTATTAATAGACAATAAACAGTCTGCCATTGTAGCCAATAATATTGCGGACGCATTAAAGCAAATTCCGGCAGAAGAAATTAAATCCGTGGAAGTAATTACTTCTCCATCCGCCAAATATGATGCTGAAGGTACAGGTGGGGTGATCAATATTGTTACCAAAAAGAACAAACTACAAGGAGCTTCCTTAAATATCAATACCAGTGCAGGTTTGAGAGGTTCAAATCTCGGCCTAAATGCTGCCTTGAAAAAAGGGAAAATGGGCTTTTCGTTAGGAGGTTTCGGACGAGCAGGATACAATATATTGGGAAACTTTGAAAATGAGCAAACTTTGCTTGCTGATGATGGTTCTTCAACCAGAATATTACAAGGGGCTGACACCAGAAATAATATGATGTTCGGCAGGTATAATTTAGGATGGGATTATGAAATCAATAAATATAATTTCATGACAACCTCTGTCAGTTTCGGGCTTAGAAATATGAAAAATAAGCAAGATGACCTCTATACGGAAACTTATATAGAAGACATGTTGGTCAGTGAGTTACTTAGGGATGTACAGACTGACAATCTTTCAAATAATTTGGATGTAAGCTATAACTATACTAAGTCCTATGAAAAGAAAGGTAAAGAAATTAGCTTTTCAGGCCTTTACTCCAGAAGTGATCGTACCAATGACTTCGTCAATAGCCTGTACAATGAGTCCTTTGATCAAGTAATTAGTAGAATTAAGAATGACAATGACAACCTCAATGAGGAATTTACTGTACAAGTGGATTATGTGACACCTCTGGGAGCCAAAGATGAACAAATTATCGAATATGGAGCCAAAAATATTTTAAGACAAGCCACAAGTGACTTTGCCTACTACAGGGCAACAGGGGCAGATGGAGAATATGTGGAAGATGAAGATATCAGTCTTTCTAACCAGTTTAATTACAACCAAAATGTAACCGCCGGTTATTTGTCCTATACTCTAGGGTTTTTAGAGCATTACACCCTCAAAACCGGTATTCGATACGAATACACCAATATTGATGCAGACTTTCTTTCTTCGGACCTACCGGTGGATATCCCTTCCTATGGTACCGTAGTTCCCAATATGAACTTTGGTAGAAAATTGGCCAATGGCAATATGTTGAAAGCCGCCTATAATAGAAGAATTCAAAGACCATCTTTGAACTACCTAAATCCAAATATACAAGCTTCAAATCCTCAACAAATTACGCAAGGTAACCCTATATTGGATCCTGAAATGACAGATAATTATGAATTGTCTTACAGTACTTTTATCAAAGGAACTTCACTAAATTTCACTTCCTACTTGAGAAATACAACAGGTTCTATTCAACCTGTAAGGACGATTCAAGATGATGATGTGATCTTCACTACCTACGAAAATATTGGAAATGAAAGGGCCTATGGATTAGGCATCTTTTCCAATATAAATATCTCGGGTAAATTCTCATTAAACGGATCTATTGATGGATACTATGCACAGCTGGACAATGGACAGGATAATCCACAATATAAAGCACAAAATGAAGGGTTTGTAATCAGTGGTAGACTTTTTGGAAACTATACCTTACCGAAAAACTGGCAAATCCAAGCCTTTAGCTTTTACCGTGGAAGAAGGGTGCAACTCCAGGGTTCATCGGGAGGGTTCGGTATTTATAGCTTAAGCATAAATAAACAGTTTGCAGAAAAAAGAGGTAGCATTGGCTTTGGTGCTGAAAACTTTTTCACCCCTGAATTTAAAATGAGAAATGAATTGTCAACTCCTACAATTACCCAAAAAAGTGTCACGGGTATGCGCTATATGAATTTCAAGATAAACTTCTCCTATAGAATTGGAAAGCTTAGTGTAGACGGTGGAAGAAGGAAAAAAAGAGGGGTTACCAATGAAGATTTGAAAGAAAGTGAGGGAGGTTCATCTCCAGCAATGATGAATTAATAGTAGCCCTTATAGGATAATAAGACGCTATAAATAACTACACAAAAAATGGAGGCTTCCTTAATGGAAAACTCCATTTTTTATTTAAACCCAAAATGTGCACTAGACAATCTATTGCATAATCTGGCCAATTAAAAAATAGTATTTCTTTTCTTTACCAACTGCTAGTCTTCGGCAATCAATTTAATTTCTACTCTCCTGTTCCGTTTCCTTCCAGCTTCATTTGAATTGGTAGCGATCGGCTTTTTACCCCCCCAGCCCTTGGCTATCAAATTGGTTGCTTCCACTCCTCTTTGTTCAAGGAGTTCTTTTATTTTATCTGCACGTGCCAAAGATAACCGCATGTTTACATTGGCATTCCCATAACTGTCTGTATGGCCCTCTATCGCCATCTTTTTCTCCGGATGCTTTTTCAAAAATGTAGCCAATTCGTCCAATACAAGCAAAGACGTGGAATCCAATAGCGCTACGGTTCCTTTTTTAAACAAGACATTTTCCAATATGAGCTGCTCTCCTACCGCTAAAGAATCTAATTTTTCAGCCATACTAATTTGCCCCTTGCTTTCTTCTCCAAGATTTGAAAACAGATGGGCATCAGCCACAGTAATAGGATTCACTTTAGGTTTAGGCATATTGATCCCATCATTTGCATCAAGATTAGATCTTGATTCAGTGCTATTCTCGGCTAAGATTTTAACCGGAATCGTCTCAAGGTCCAAATTCTCCAGCATATAGATATTTCCAAATCCTTCACTTGTCTGAGTGTTGGTGAAAAAGGAACGGTCATTTTTTGGGTCTTGAAAATAATACATCTCTACCCCCTGCATTTGAGACAGGTTTAGCAATTCAGGCGGGCTCCAATTCCTCCATGTATTGTCCAGTCTTTTGCTGGCATATACCTCTATTGCTTTCTTCGTATCATGGGCATTGCTGGCAAAATAAAGGGTATCTCCGGTTTTAGAAAGGCGGGGACTTAATTCTTGTTTGGCAGTATTAATAGCTCCTCCAATATTCATAGGTCTTGACCAGGATATGCCATTGTATTGAGACATATAAATGTCTTCATTGCCATAACTCCCATAAGAATCCATAGACATCAACATTATTTGACCACTGGAATCGAGAGAGGCACTAAAGTGATCCCCTTTTATTTTTAGACCCGGAAGTTGTATGAACTCTCCCTTTCTCCAACCCAAAGAATCCTTAGTATAGCTTTGAATCACTTGTTGGCTGTTTTCATTGGCATGGTATACCAGCGCTTCATTTCGCTGATTAAATCCAATTAGTAAATCGTAATGCTCCGTGGACAGTTCATAAACAGGAACCGGAGGTTCAAACCCTTGCTTACCCTCTGCAGCAACCCATACATCCCCAGGATCTTTTAGCCCACCTTTGTTTTGTGGATGATAAGTAAGGCTAAAATACAATTCACCTCCGGCTGCTATTAAAGGTTGATGCTCATCATAAGCCAGTGAAAATACAGGCCTTTGTCCTTTTGATGGGTAAAAAGTGAAAAGAGCAAGCACAAAAAATGTGCTTGCTCTAAAAAATTTTGTCATTACATTGTTCATTTTGTTCCATTCATTGCCCCAATACAATCGCAAATACCAAAGGTGCTACGATTGTGGCATCTGATTCAATAATATATTTTGGTGTGTCTATGCCTAATTTTCCCCAGGTTATTTTTTCATTGGGTACAGCTCCGGAATAAGAGCCATAAGAGGTAGTACTGTCTGAAATCTGACAGAAATATCCCCAAAGAGGAATCCCATCCCGTTGCAAATCCTGATGAAGCATTGGCACTACACAAATAGGGAAATCTCCGGCTATTCCACCCCCTATTTGGAAAAAACCAACTGTACTTTCCTCTTTGGCATTTTCTGTATACCACTCTGCCAAATACATCATGTATTGAATTCCTCCTTTTACAGTGTGTACATTTTTGATATCTCCAGAAATCACATGTCCGGCAAACATATTGCCTAAGGTGGAATCCTCCCAACCGGGAACAATAATGGGAATATTTTTCTTTGCTGCCTCTAGTAACCAACTATTTTTGGGATCTATCTGGTATTCACTTTCAAGTTTTCCGGACAATAGAATTTTATAGAAAAACTCATGAGGGAAAAACTGTTCGCCTGAACGATCTGCTTTTTGCCACTCGTCAAGGATTACATTCTCAATGCGTCGCATAGCCTCCATTTCAGGAATACAGGTATCCGTAACCCTGTTCATGTGTCTGTCAACCAAGTCTTGCTCCTGTTGTGGAGTCAAATCTCTATATTCGGGTATTCGCTCATAATAATCATGGGCAACCAAATTAAACACATCTTCTTCCAGATTTGCTCCCGTGCAGGTAATGATATGCACCTTATCCTGACGGATCATCTCTGCCAATGAAATTCCCAGTTCGGCCGTCGACATCGCCCCGGCAAGGGTAACCATCATTTTTCCATTGTTGTCTAAATGGGATTTATACCCTTCGGCAGCATCTATCAGTGCCGCTGCATTAAAATGTCTAAAATGATTTTTTAGAAAATTGGTGATTTCCATTTTTATCGTTTAAAATTAACCGAACTAATAATTCCACAATAAGCCTTGTTAGGCCACTAAACCAAAACGGCATTTTTCATGCCAATCGGATAAAAAAATAAAAAAAAAAGTCCGGAATACCGGACTTTTATAAATCTAATACTATTAGTGTCCTTATTCTTCAGTAGCAGGAGCTTCCTCTTTTTCTTCAGTGCTACTATTGTCTTTATTTTTATAATCTTCATTTAAACCTGAAATCACCTCATCGGTAACATCAAAGCTTTCTTTGGCATACCATACACCACCGCCTCTAGTGTAAGAAAGGATCATCTCGAGATCATTTTCAGTTGCATACTCATTTAAGTAAACCTGAATCTTATCATAAACCTCATTGTATAGATTGGTTTCGTCAGCTTGTAGCTCAGTCATGATGTTCTGCCTATAAGTCATCAGGTTTTCTTCTTTCTTCATTAACTCTTCCTGCTTCGCCTGTGCCTGATTTCTGGTCATATTACCTCCTGTGCTTTGGAAACTGGCTACTTCCTGTTCAAATCCCTTAGCCCTGTTGGTCAATTCGCTTTGATATTTATTACCCTTTTCAGCAATCTCTGCAGATTTTTCTTTAAAATAATCAAAATTATTGATTACGCTATCTGTAACGATATAGGCAATTTTAATATCTGAAACATCTTTCTTTTGTTCTCCTTCAGAAACATTTTCATTGGGGGTAGAAGTATTACAAGCCCCAACAAGGAGTCCTAAGAACGCAATCGCACTGAATAATGTTAAATTTCTTCTCACTTTATATTGGTTTTAAAATTGATTGAGGCAAATATAAGGATTCTTAATCTTTTACAAATTCTATGGACATTATTTAAATCTAAAATACCCGTTTTTCTATTCTTCAGGCATTAAAATTCTTACTTTAATGTCTGTATCTAAGGCCAATAAACAAAAATGCTAAAGGCAAAACCATGTGATTTAGAAGAAAAGTTCTTGGGCCAAACGAAAAGTGTTAGCGTGAGCTTCGATAATATCACTAATCTTAAGAGAATACCCTCCCCCCATACAGCACATGATGGGTATGTTATTTGTCTTTGCATGGCTTAAGACTAGCTTGTCTCTTTCTTTACAGCCTTGAATAGTCATCCCAAGCCTTCCCAATTTATCAGTCGC
Organism: uncultured Cyclobacterium sp.; assembly: GCF_963976465.1. Classification (NCBI taxonomy): domain Bacteria; kingdom Pseudomonadati; phylum Bacteroidota; class Cytophagia; order Cytophagales; family Cyclobacteriaceae; genus Cyclobacterium; species uncultured Cyclobacterium sp. Next base: position 6,465 of record NZ_CAXBOC010000226.1, read on the forward strand.
TAAAACATCCACACCGGATTGATAAATAATAAAATCCGGTCCAACCTCAGCTATTAACTTTGGCAGGTGATTTCCCAGCAACGAAAGGTAGGTTTGATCATCGGTTTGGTCCTCCAACGGAACATCGAGGTCTGACTGTTCTTTGTGCATGGGGTAATTGTGTTTGCCATGCATGCTAAAAGTAAATACTTGCGAATCATTTTGGAAAATTGATGCTGTACCATTGCCTTGATGCACATCTAAGTCCACCACCAAAACCTTATCAATCGCATATTTTGTAAGGAGGTATTTGGCTGCGATGGCGATATCGTTTAATAGGCAAAAGCCCTCACCTCTATCCTTAAACGCATGGTGTGTTCCTCCGGCAATGTTCATCCCTATCCCATTTTGTAAAGCACATAAAGAAGCCATTACTGAGCCATTCATGATTTGAATTTCTCTTTCTACCAATTCTTTGCTCAAAGGAAATCCTGTTCTTCTTATCTCTGACTTGCTGACAGAAAGTGCTTTTAATTTTTTAAAATACCTGCTATCGTGAACAGCCGTAATTATTTCTTCGGTACAAGGCTCAGGCTCGAAAAAATTACCGGAATTCAGGGTGCCTTCATACAATAATTGTTCGGGAAGCAGTTCATACTTCTCCATGGGAAATCTATGCCCCTCGGGCAAAGGATGGGCATATTTTGTAGACCAGGCTACTTTAAGCTTAAACATTTTAGTCATTTGTATTATTGAAAAAATATAAAGATAACCCTTGAATGAAAAAAAATGATAATTTTAGGCTTAAATGGAATAAAATAGTCTGAAATTAGTAAATAGCATTTCCACAGGTCCATTATTCTCAATCGCTTAAGAACAAAATTATTTAATCAACTCCAGCATAATTTATGTTAATAATTGCAATCCCAAAAAGTGCAAGTACTTCTTTAATGCTTACAATAAGCAAGCTACACAATTTAAATGCTAAACAGGATTTTAGCTTTACTGATAATAGTATTCCAGACAATTGTAATATCCTTTACAGTTTTCATGGGGACATAAGAGAGCTAAAAAGCATCGATTTTTTAAAAATGAAAAACACTGTTGTTAAGCAACATTTATATCCAAGTTCAAATAATCTTAATTTAACTTACAATGTAAAAAAAGTTATCTTACTTAGAGAACCATCTGAAATAGTTCTAGCATACCGAAGGGGCGCCATAAAATCCATACACAATTTGTTAAACGGCTATTCTGTTAAGATGACGGAAAAAGAATGGTTAGATCAAGCAAAAAATGACGGTTTATTTTCTGATTTAAATTTCTTTTGTAAAGAATGGATCAACAAATCTAATCCAAAGACAACACTTTTTGTATCTTACAGAGATTATGTTGATAACCCTAAAAAAGTAATTAACAAAATAGAGGAATTTTATGGATTAAAAATTACGGCTAGAAAATTCTCAACAGTTAAGGCCAGGTTTTCAAGAAGAAGTACTATCGGAGATTTCAGCCATTCTAATTACCTAAAACTTAAAAGCTACCTTATTAACATTTTAATTGGTATAAGAAATAACATAACCAAAAAGTAAATTAAACAATAATAATCCTAGAATTTAATCCTCCTCTTCCTCTGATTCAAAAGTATAAAAAGTGTCATCTAGCTCTAGGCTGTCTTCATTATAAGCTTCAACAAAATCTTCAATGGCTTTTTCATCTAATGATTCCAGATTCAGGGCAGCATCCAGACCAATGCCATAGTCGTGATGGGTGTCCAAATCCAAAAACTCCTGTACTTTTACGACTCCTTCTTCCTCCATATCCATTATCATTTCAGTAATGAACCATCCAATTTCCTCTTCCTCCGTTTTTAAAGGTATAAGGTTGCCATTCTCATCTTCATTGTATTTAATTCCCTCATAA
>NZ_CAXBOC010000227.1:0-8343 GCF_963976465.1 uncultured Cyclobacterium sp.
CTTGAGCAAGTAGAAGATGACGAGAAGCGGTATGAATTGCTACAAGAAGCTTGTCAATTCAATAAAGATCCACTATTATGGATAACGTTAGTTAAATATTGTCGTATAATTGGGTTGGATCAGTATGCCAGTGCCAACTTAAAATTAATGGGAGAGTGGATTGAGAGGGACGATTTGACTGACTTACAGTTGAAATTCCTATAATTCCTTTAATATAATTTAAGGTGCTGAATTCCTGTTTTTGAGCAATATACCCTATCTTCACATTTAAAATGTCGAGCCATGCCAGAAATCATCAAAACCAAAGAAATACGTAAGGTTTACAAAATGGGAACCGAAGAAGTTAAAGCACTCAAATCGGTAAGCATGAGCGTAAATAGAGGTGAGTATGTGGCTTTTATGGGGCCTTCAGGTTCTGGCAAGTCGACATTAATGAATATAATAGGTTGTTTGGATACCCCCAGTTCAGGGCAATACATACTTAATAGCAAGGATGTGAGTGACATGAGTGAAGATGAGCTGGCAGAAATCAGGAACAAGGAGATAGGTTTTGTTTTTCAGACCTTTAATCTATTGCCTAGAGCTACTTGCTTAGAGAATGTAGCTTTGCCTTTAATTTATGCGGGTTACAATAAGACGGATAGAGAAGAAAAGGCTTTTCTATCGCTTAAAAGTGTGGGCTTGGATGATAGAATTCATCACAAACCCAATGAATTGTCCGGTGGACAAAGACAAAGAGTGGCCATTGCCAGGGCTCTGGTAAATGATCCCAGTATTATTTTAGCGGATGAACCTACGGGTAATTTGGACAGTAAGACATCTTATGAAATCATGGATCTTTTTCATGTCTTGCACCAAAAGGGCAATACGATTATTATGGTAACCCATGAGGATGATATAGCACATTATGCGCATCGGGTAATCAGACTAAGAGATGGCTTGGTAGAATCCGATGAGAGAAATCCCAATCCAACGGTGGTGGACAAAACAATTATATAAATCCCACAGTTTATAAATTAAATGAAAATTTATACCAAAACGGGAGATAAAGGAAAAACATCCCTTTTTGGAGGGACTAGAGTCAATAAATCTCATTTAAGAATTGATGCGTATGGTACCATTGATGAGTTAAATGCAAATATAGGTTTATTGAAGGATCATGTAGCTAATGAAATTATTAGTGAGGTGCTCTACAAAGTACAAGACAGGCTTTTCGTTTTGGGGGCAATTTTGGCCACTGAGCCGGAGAAAACGGAGGTGAAGTTGCCTGTCTTTAAAAAAGAAGACATTCGATTTCTTGAAATAGAAATAGATAAAATGGAGGAAAATCTTCCCCCATTAAAAAATTTCATTATCCCCGGAGGGCATCCGGTGGTTTCTTTGGCTCATATTGCTCGTACCGTTTGCAGAAGAGCGGAGAGATCCATGGTTTTGCTTTCAGAAAATTCTCCGGTAGATGGAGTATTGTTGGAATATGTGAATAGGCTTTCTGACTTTTTGTTTGTATTGGGAAGACAATTGGCGAAGGAATTAAATGTAAATGAAATCACTTGGAAATCAGGTGGATAATAAGATATGGACAAGCAGTTTAAAATAGATATAACTAAAGGATCAAGCTCAAAATTAGAGAAGATAAATTTTGATGAGCTAGCTTTTGGACAGGTGACAAGTGACCACATGTTTGTGGCAGACTATATAGAAGGAAAGTGGCAGAACTTTAGAATCGAACCTTATGCACCTTTGCAAGTTAACCCTGCTAATGCGACCCTGCATTATGGGCAATCTGTCTTTGAGGGGTTAAAAGCCTACAGGAATGAGCAAGGGGAAATATTGGTATTCCGAGGAGATGCCAACCAAAAGAGGTTGAATGAGTCGGCGAAGAGAATGTGTATTCCGGAGATCCCGAAAGAGATATTTATGGAAGGAATGCGATGCCTACTTGAAGTAGATAGAGAATGGGTACCCAAGCAAGCGGGATGTTCCTTATACCTGAGGCCTTTTATTTTTGCTGCAGACGATTACCTGGGAATCAGGCCTTCCAAGAAATATAAATTTATGATTCTTGCATCACCGGTTGGAAAGTACTATGCCAAACCTGTAGCCGTAAAAGTTGAAACGAGGTTTGCAAGAGCCATCGAAGGGGGTACAGGAGCTGCTAAAGCTGCAGGAAATTATGCCGGATCACTTTACCCGGCCCTTAAGGCTCAAAAGGACGGCTATGATCAACTCCTATGGACGGATGGTAAGACCCATCAATACATAGAGGAGAGTGGTACCATGAATGTAATGTTCGTTATAGATGGGGTTTTAATTACCGCTCCAACCACCACCGGAACCATTCTTAAGGGAATCACCAGGGACAGTGTCCTTACTTTAGCACATGAAATGGGTATGCCCGTTGAAGAGCGGTTTTTAACAGTGATAGAATTGGAAGAAGCGCTTAATTCAGGGAAACTTGAAGAGGCATTCGGAACGGGTACGGCCTCTACAGTAGCTTTTATCCGCTTAATAAATATTCATGGCAAAGACTATGAATTGAAAGAAGTGGCGCCTACTGCATTTTCTGTTCGTATTTTAGAAGCACTTGACAATATTAAATATGGTAAAGTGGAGGACAAATACAATTGGATTAAGAAATATTAGTTGATCTTCCGGCCAGTTTTTGACCATTGAATTTAAATTTGCCTATGTATCTCTTCAATAGAGGGATCCTTCTTATAGGTTTTATCATTTTTGTTCAGGGCGATTTATTCGCACAGAACTATTTGATCCTTCAAAAAGGTACCAATCAGAAATCACGCATCACCTATAAAGTAGGGGATGAGTTTATCTATTTACAGAAAGGTAATGATTATTATATTAGGGATTTTATCCGTGAAATTAATAAGGATTACATCGCCTTGCGTGAAAATGTGTTAAGCCTGAAGCAAATAGAAGCAATAGACATTAGATACAAGGATGAGCGAAACCAAACGCTGGACAATTTAACCTTACTTCCATTTGCCGGAGGAGGGCTGTTGCTCCTAGCAGGAGGGATTAATAGTTTGGCCGATGATGGAAGTTTACGGTACAGTTCCGGCGTCTTAACTACTGCTGCAGCCCTGATAGGTACGGGGTTTATCCTTAAATCACTTCGGTACAAAAAATTCAAGGTAGGAGGGAAGAGAAAAATAATGGTGATTAGAAAAAGTGAATTGGAGTAGTGCACAATGGAGCATCTGTTTTACTATTTTCTTGTTGTGAAGATTGATAGAATAGGGGGTTTTGGACATCATAGGCTTCATACTCAAGCGTCTTCATTTGCCTAGTAAATTTTGATTTTAGATTGGTTGTTTAATAGGAATTAAGCAATTTTGCATTTTAAGTAATTAATAAAATTTATCATTATGACATCAGATCAATTGAAAGATTTGAAGGCCCGAGTAACGGCCTTGAGGAGGTATCTTTGACTACGATCGTAAGAAATCTGAAATAGAAGAGTTTGAAGCCGTTTCTGCACAGCCCGACTTTTGGAACGATACGGAAGAGGCCGAAAAAGTAATGAAGCAGATTCAGGCCCGAAAGGCCTGGACCTCCCAGTATGAAACAGTTGATACAGGTATTCAGGATTTAGAGGTTTTGTTTGAGTTCTACAATGCCGGGGAGGTTTCTGCCGAGGAAGTAGATGCAGACTTTGAAAAGAATCTCAAATTAGTAGAAGATCTGGAATTGAAAAAAATGCTCAGTGGTGAAGAAGATCAGCTGAGTGCGATGCTAGAGATCAACCCAGGTGCCGGTGGTACTGAAAGCAATGACTGGGCTTCAATTTTGCTTCGGATGTACATCATGTGGGGAGAGAAAAATGGCTATAAAGTAAAAGAAGTTGACCACCAGGAAGGTGAAGTTGCCGGGATTAAATCTGCAACCTTGGAGTTTGTGGGCCCCTTGGCTTATGGTTTCCTAAAATCAGAAAGCGGTGTGCACAGATTGGTGAGGATTTCACCTTTTGATAGTGGTGGAAGGAGACATACCTCCTTTGCTTCGGTATATGCTTATCCTGTGGTGGATGATACCATTAATATTGATATCAATCCATCCGATATAGAGTTACACACTTCCCGATCCGGCGGAGCAGGAGGGCAAAATGTTAACAAAGTAGAGACTAAAGTGCAGCTCACCCATAAACCTACTGGGATAGTAGTTGTTTGCCAAATTGAACGTTCACAATTGGCGAATAGGGAAAAGGCCATGCAGATGTTGAAATCTCGCTTGTACCAACTGGAGATGGAAAAAAGAAATGCTGAAAGAGCCAAAGTGGAGTCCGGTAAAATGAGGATAGATTTTGGTTCACAGATCAGAAACTATGTTTTACATCCGTACAAGTTGGTGAAAGATGCGCGGACGGGTTATGAAACATCAGATGTGCAAGCGGTACTGGATGGTGGGCTGAATGAATTCATTAAGGCTTATCTATTGGCACAGAGTGAAGAAGAAGTGAAGGACGAAGATTAAAAAAAAGCCTGAATGTTCAGGCTTTTTTTAATTCAACACAATCTCATCTACCATTAGCCAGGCTTTATTTCCTGCAGCTCCGTGCCATTAAGGTAGCTTCGCAAGTGGTTTGGCTTCCATTTTCAGGTATTGAACATTTTTTTCTTTGTAAGGAATCTCAACCTGACGTAAATAAGAATCGTCGTCTTTTCGCAAGGGTTGAGGTTGAAAGGATTTTGAAAGTTTCCAGTCCTGATTTTTATCCGGTCTAGTCCAAATTATCACTTCTTGAGGAGGGAAAAAACGCGACCCTATATTCTGCCATAGGGAGATGGCCATATAGGAAATATCAGTTGGTTGTTCAAATTCCATTTCCACTTCTAGCGGACTGTTAATAAAGCCAAGCCAGTTCAGGTTCCAACTATCAGGAATTGCTTTCTTTTTATCGAAAAGGCTGTTTTTCCCATCTCCTTTGTACCGGTCTTCAGGAGCATAATTCATTTCAAAAGAAGAAGGACTGAGCGTTGCCTTTATAAATTCCGCTTCCGAAACCTTGCTACCAATCCATCCATCAGCAAAGGCTCTTGCTTTTATAGTAATATTCTCAGTGATCTCGAGAGGTTTCTCGTAGAGCAAGAAATTACTGCTGTCAGGCTCTGAGCCATCTAGTGTATAATATATGCTAGTGGTGCCAATAGGATGTGTTAGTTCCGCTGTTAACTTGTCTTTAAAAAATGCTTTATCAAAACTAATTACAGGCGGATTCAACATCAGTAAAGTAGTCCTTTCCTCAGTACCGATCTCAATGGTTGTGTGTGGCAAAGCCGCAATTAATTTCTCCAGGGATTCCTCTGTTAATCCCGTATTCCAAAGGAAGAGTTTTTTTAAATTTTTTAATTGCGATAAAGGTGCAATAGCTTCTTCGGTTAAATTATTCCCTGAAAGTGACAGTAGGGATAGGTTTTCTAGTCCTACTAAGGATTGAAGACCTGGACCCGTAATTTCCGTGAAATTCAAATAGAGTTTTTCCAGATTAGGAAAGGAACCAAGCGATGCCAAATGCTCATCTTTGATGGGCATGCTGTTTAGGTTGATAGAGACGGTTTGCTCCTGAATGGAAGCAAGTTCCTTAAGTGATTCAGGGTCAAAACTAGCCCTTCCAAAATAACTCACGGACAAGGCCGGAGAGGATATTCCCAGAGGTTGAACTTTTCGGTAAAAGTTATTTAGTGGCTCTATGATGTCATCTGAAACAGGGTCGAAGGCATAGACTTTTGGAGCTGATTCAAATTTTTTGATGGCCAAAGGATATATACTGCTGGTATCAGCAAGAGCTAAGACTTTTTGATCTGTTGTGGCACCTGAACCAATCCAGGCTTCTAGTATCGCCTTCTCTTCCTCAGTTAGCTGAGGTTTTCCCTCTGGAGGCATATGGTCTTCATCCTCTTCTGGTAAATTAATTCTTTGGGTCATCAAACTGTTGTCTGAATCGAATGGTTCGACGGCAGGTCCTGATTCCCCGCCTTTGAACAAATGTTCCGGGCTATCCATTCTTAGCTCACCTTTTTGTTTGGAAGCCTTGTGGCAACTCAGGCATTTGTTTTCGATGATGGGGTAAACTACGTGTGCAAATACTTCCGCTTCTTCAAGGCTTACCGTCTGCGTTTCCATATTTTCAAGTGGAGCTGTGATAAAATTATCCCCATGGGTGATGGAAGCACCTAGATGGCCGGATACTATAACTATCAAGCCTAAAAAAGTTGCTGATATTTTTATTGCCAGAGGTCTTTGCCTGTCAATAAAATAATACAATAAGGAAGAAAGCCAGAAAATACCTAAGCTGGTCCATTTGTGCCAAAATAGCGCTTCTTTATCATAACCTGTTTCGTGAGACAGAAAAAGCCCTGCGATAACGGTAAACCCAGCAGTAAATGCGCCCAATAGCAAAAAGTCTTTGCCATACAATATACTGTCCTCTTTCTTGGGAAGCAGATTTGGAAAGCCTACCAATACAATGGCCAATAAAATGATTACAATTGGAAAATGGAGTAATAATGGGTGCATTCTTCCGAATACATGGAGCCAGTCCGGAATCATTACTTTACTTTCTGCCAATACGATGAATAGTACAAAGATATTTACAGCAAAAAGTATTTGGCCTAAAATGACCTTCAATTTATTTGTTAACATAAGATGAAAATGGGTGGTTACCAAGGGTTCAAATTGTTAGGCCATAATGCCTTTGACTAAATTTCCAGCAACATCTGTAAGCCTGTATCTTCTTCCTTGATGTCTGAAGGTGAGCTTTTCATGTTCCACCCCTAGTAAATGGAGCATGGTCGCATGAAAATCATGAACATGTACCGGATCTTTAATGATATTGTATCCAAAATCATCTGTTTCTCCATAAGTGACACCCGGTTTTATTCCTCCGCCTGCCATCCACATGGAAAAAGCCCTGGGATGATGATCTCTACCATAGTTGTCCGCAGAAAACCTTCCTTGGCAATAATTGGTCCTACCAAATTCTCCTCCCCAGATAACCAGAGTTTCATCTAATAATCCTCTTTGCTTCAAGTCTGTAATTAATGCAGCAGATGCTTGGTCGGTATCCTTAGCTTGCAAGGCCATTTCATTGGGTAAATTACCATGTTGATCCCATCCTTGGTGATAAAGTTGTACAAACCTGACACCATTTTCAGATAGCTTTCTAGCAAGTAAACAATTGGCTGCATAGGTGCCGGAGACCAAACATTCAGGGCCATATAACTTTACTATGCTGTCCGGCTCTTTGCTGACATCAGTAACTTCTGGTACGGCTGTTTGCATTCTGTATGCCATTTCGTACTGTTGGATTTTAGCACTGATTTCCGGATCTCCGAAGGATTCATAGTTTATTTGATTTAAAGCAGCAATTTTGTCAAGCATCCTTCTTCTGTCCATTTTGCTCATTCCTTCCGGATCATTGAGGTACAATACCGGGTCATCTCCGCTGGAGAATTGCACACCCTGATGAACTGACTCCAGGAATCCATTCGTCCACAATTTGGAGTAAACGCCTTGTCCATTTCCTTTTCCTCTGGAGAGGAGCACGCAGAAACTTGGTAAGTTATTGTTTTCAGAGCCTAGTCCATAGCTCAGCCATGCACCCATGCTAGGTCGATTTCCAACCTGGGCTCCAGTTTGGAAGAAGGTGAGGGCAGGGTCATGGTTTATGGCTTCCGTATGCATGGACTTGACAATACATATGTCGTCCACTATTTTTGCTGTATGTGGGAAGAGATCGCTGACCCAAGCACCTGATTGACCATATCTTTTGAATCCGTAAGCTGAGCCTACTAAAGGGAAAGAAGACTGCCCGGCAGTCATTCCAGTGAGTCGTTGCCCCTGCCTGATAGAGTCGGGAAGTTCCTCTCCTATTTTTTTATTCAGCATAGGTTTATAATCAAATGATTCCAACTGGCTAGGGGCCCCATTTTGGAACATATAAATAACCCTTTTGGCTTTGGGAGCAAAATGCGGTACACTTGCCATTAATTTATCGGTGTCAATTTGGGGGCTACCATTAAATAAATCGGGTACCAATAAGGAGCCCAAAGCAACACTCCCTAATCCTAGACTTAATTTGGATAGGAACTTTCTCCTGTTTTCATTTAATCCGTTTTCTAAAATTTCTTTGTCCATATCAAGTTTTGGTAATTGCTTCTTCAACGTTATAAATAGCCACCACCACTTGCATAAGGGCGGCTGTTTCAGGGCTGTCGCTGTACTGGTCTAAAGGAAACTCTCCGGCATTCACAGTTTCTAAAATTGTTTCCGGCTTTTGCTTAAACCTTTTCAACTCTTCCTGATAGTATTCTTTTAATAATTCAA
>NZ_CAXBOC010000228.1:0-8340 GCF_963976465.1 uncultured Cyclobacterium sp.
TTTAAGTAATTGATGTCCAGTAATTTGAAAACAAACATCGTCATTTCGATTTCTGTATTTCGAAAATGTTAGGTCTCGGAATGACGATTTTCTCAAGATTATGGGTCGAATTCAGGTTATAAATAAATCTTAGTTTTTGAAGTAGTTTAAATTAGTAAGTTCAAACCATTAATTGTCATAACTGCAGTGTAAATGTCCGGAACAGCTAAAAAATCCATTAAAGATAAGTTAGTACATCTAAAATAGATTTAATATGAAAAGTCTAACGATAATATTTTTTGGTATAGTAATGCTTTGTGCATGCTACAGCCCAAGGAAATCTGGTATCACCCAACAACCAATATTAGCTGATTATCAAGTTGGTGAAAAATGGGTTTGGAAATACAAAGGGGTATCATCGGGAGGAGAAATACGCTCAGAAGGAGAAGATACCAGAGAAATAGTCAGTATTGAGGGAGTTTTAGGTATGACCATAGGAAATGATACCATTCCCGTTTTAGACATTGTTAAGCCGGAAGAAAGCGAAACACCCAGGTACCACTGGCCTCTGGAAGTGGGTAAACAATGGAAATATGAAAGCAATTGGACAAGTCAAGATGGAACAACAGGTAAACAAAGTCTAGAAGCTGAGATATTATCTTACCGGGAAGAAAGGGTAGAAGCTGGAACATTCATGGCCTACACGATTAAATACACAGGTAGAACCACGAATTCCAGAGGATACAATGCAAATGAAGAAGAGGTTTGGTTGTATGCACCTGCAATTAAAAATTTCATTAAACTTACCCAAGCTCAAGATGGCTTTTTATATATAGAGGAATTAATCGACTATTCAAAACCCAAGTAAACCTCTAAAAAGAAGTGGACTTTGCTGATCTATTTATTATTTGAGTCATCTATTTAAATACAAATGTAAAGTTGTAAAGCCTTTAAACACGGAATGTATGCAATTTATAGCACCAAAAGCTATCAAAAACCGAGTTTCAGGACCATTTTCCTAAGCTCATTAAACTGATCCAATAGGGTCATAATATAATCTTCCGCCTCAGTTTACTAGGTTGGTCCCACTCAAATGTTAGGATCGAACCAATTACATGCTGAGAAACTACTTTTGATTTTATTTCATGTGCTAAATAGGCCAGTGTTAGTTGCATTCCTATAAATATATATTCAAGATAACATCATCCCGGAAGGCTAAGTTTTGAACCGCCTACAGAGATGGCAAGGGATTGCTTGCCGTTTACGGCGTATACACTTGGGGTAGCATGACCTTCAGCAGGCAACTGATACTCCCAGAGTACTTGTCCGTTGTCTTTGTCAAAAGCCCGAATTTTGGAATCAGCGGTAGCTGCAATAAACAGAAGTCCTCCGGCTGTTACGACCGGTCCCCCGTAATTTTCTGTGCCGGTAATCGGGATTCCACGTTTCGTCAGCTCTTCATATTCTCCCAGCGGCACCTTCCATTTGATGGTGCCGGTATTAAGATCAACTGCATTTAGTGTTCCCCAGGGCGGTTTTATGGCAGGATAGCCTTCATCATCCTGCCAGCGTTGGAAACCTCGGAAGACATAAGGTGGCGCATTGTCACCTCGCTCGTTCTTAGTATTAACAGCCGGTTCTTCATTAAAGAGAAATTTAATGATGGCTTCCCGACGAGCTTCTGAGACCTGGTCAAAGGCTGGCATTCGGCCTCCTCCCTTTTTCATTATCTGCATCACCACATCCTTGTTTAATCGGCTAGAAATATTTTCAAGTGATGGAAAGCCGCCGGCTGGGTTTCCTTTACGATCTGTCCCATGACAGGATGCACAATTGATCAGGTATTGTTTTTCACCAAAAGGCAATGTACTGCCATCAGACTTTTTTGTTGGTACCAGTTGATAAAACCAGGGAATCTCATTTACATTCACATACAGTATTCCTTCGGGATCTGCTGCAGCGCCACCCCATTCCATACCTCCATCGTATCCCGGAAATATGATCGTTTGGTCAATACTTGGGGGCGGATGAGCTCCATAATTTCCCGATTGACTGAATACCTCTTTGCTCATTTGCTTGGCTCTGGGAGAAATATTGGATAAGTCATCCACAGTATATTCTTGCCTCATCAGTGGTGGTGGCTTTATTGGAAAAGGTTGTGTAGGCCAGTTTCGCACCCCTTCAATTTTAGATGCCTCTTGTGGACGTTCTTCTATTGGCCACAATGGTTTTCCGGTAACCCTATCATATACGAACAACAGCCCCATCTTTGTTCCTACGGCAACTATTTCAACCTTTTCTCCTTCATGCTTTACTGTAAGCAAAGTGGGTGGTTGAGGGATGTCCATATCCCAAAGGTCATGGTGTACCAATTGGTGGTGCCAAAGTCGTTCTCCTGTATTCGCATCGAGTGCAACGAGCGAGTTAGCAAATAAGTTTTCTCCGTAACGGTTGCCACCATAAAAATCCGGACCGGCCGTCTCTGTTGACAAATAGACGATGCCGCGTGGTATATCAATGGCCAGACCTGACCAATCGGATGCTCCTCCAGTTCTTTCCAAATAGTTTTCCGGCCAGGTTTCTGATCCATATTCACCTGGTCGGGGCAAGGTATGAAAAATCCACTTTCGCTTACCGGTTCGGATGTCAAATGCTCGAACAGCTCCAGGTACATCTTCCCCTACATTGGCTCCGATGATAAACATTTCCTTGTAAATCAGCCCGGGCGTATTGAGCATCACATTCGGTTTGCCTGAAACGTCCATTCCTTCACCAAGGTGGATCGATCCATTTTCTCCAAAAGAAGTGATAAGTCCTCCATCTTTTGCATTCAAGGCATAAAGCCGGTTACCCTTCGAAGTAAGAATGCGACCATCTTCGCCATCATCCCAGTACATCAGGCCTCGTTGGTCCCCATCAGCGAGGGATTTATGAACCTCGGAAGGATCAAAGGTCCACTGTTCTTTCCCTGTGGCACCATCCAGCGCCACAACCCGGCTGTGTGGGGTGGCCGTGTATAGCCATCCATCAACAATAAGGTTATTCGTTTGATAATTGGCACTGTCTCCTGTCTGATAAGTCCAGGCCAATTCCAATTGAGACACATTTTCTGTATTAATTTGATCCAGTGAGGAGTACTGATTGCTTGTAGGGTGACCCAGGTAGGTTGCCCAATCATCCCCGGCACCATCCTCTTGGCTTTGTTTGCAGGCACTTAGATTTAAAAACAGGTAAAAAATGAAGATGAGTTTGTGTTTTGAAAAATAGTGATCTATGTCCATATTCTAGCGGATTTTAATTTTGTGGATGGGGCATTATCGATGCAAAATATGAAAAATATTGATCATGTCTATAGATTATGTCACCTTTCAAATTAAAGAACAATACAAAATTGGGAGATGAGCAATTGTTTGATCTAGTGATTGGGTGATCTGATGATTTTGTGATCGGGTGAACCATTGTTGGGATGATTGGGGTAGGAAATTTGTTAACTTATGATTTGAATTAAGGATGTGGTTTGACTATTTGCTACTTCATTTCTTTGCATAGGCGACTAAACGGAACCGAAGTCAGCAAATTGAAAACTTATTTCGAAAATATTTTAAGATTTATCATTTGGGACAATCCGGTAGAGCTTATTCCAATATAGTACTTCAGACTGTGTTTTTTACCCCATAGATGCCAACCTACTTTCCTGTTCTTTGAATTTTTAAATCTGATTTAACAAATAAAGGATAGTATCACTTATATTTATTTTTTTTGTTATAAAGAGACCTGACCCAAGATGAAATTAATTAGATCCAGACTGTTTTTAATGTTTGTTATATTTTCCTTATTAAGTTGTGGAGAGAGTAATCATACGATTTATGTAAGTCCAAATGGCATCAACACACAGGAAGGTACCGAGGAATTCCCTCTGCAGACCCTTGACAGAGCTTTAGAAATGGCAATGGAAATTAGAGCGGATAAAAAAGGAAAAATAAGCATTTACTTGAAAGAAGGTGAGTACCATTTATCCGCCCCTTTGGTTATTCCAAATGTCTTAAGTGATTTAGCAATTATTGGTGAAGGGACAGAAAAAGTTAGCGTAAAAGGGTCAAAAGTGCTTCAAACGAATTGGAAGGCTTTTGATAAGCATATTTTCTTTACTGAGCTTAGTGAAGCTATTGATTTTAACCAATTATTTATCAATGGCCAAAAGCAAATTCTTGCAAGGTATCCCAATTATAATGAAAATGGTGGCGCTTGGCAGGGCCATGCTGCAGATGCCATCTCCACGAAAAGGGTTGGCACATGGACAAATCCTGTAGGAGGATTTGTCCATGCCATGCACCGTGGTAGGTGGGGAGGTTTTCATTATTTGATTACCGGAGTTGATACAGAAGGTGAACTGATTCTTAGCGGTGGACACCAAAATAATCGACCTTCAAGTATGCACCCGGAACTCAGAATGGTAGAAAATATATTTGAGGAGCTAGATAGTGAAGGGGAATGGTATTTTGATAAGCAAACAAACAGGCTATACTTATGGGTGGAAGAAGGAACGGATTTATCCAATTCAATCACGGAAGTTTCATTGCTCAAACACCTGATAGAAATTACCGGAAATAGTGAAGAACCGGTTAATAATGTCAAAATTGAAGGCATTCGCTTTACCCATACCAAAACTACCTTTATGGAAGATTATGATAAGTTGCTGCGAAGTGACTGGACAATTTATAGAGGCGGGGCCATTTTATTAAACGGAACTAATTCCGTATCAATTCTGGATTGTGAATTTACCAATTTAGGTGGGAATGTGATTTTTGTAAATGGTTACAACCGTAATACAGAAATTGTGGGCAATCACATTTATGATTGTGGCGCAACGGCCATTGCTTTTGTTGGTGATCCTACAGCTGTTCGTTCAGGAGCTTTTCAATATGAGGAGTTTGTTCCAATAGAAGACATGGATACTATTCCCGGTCCGGCCAATGAACTGTACCCTGCAACAGCCAAAGTTGCAAACAATTTGATCTATAGAATAGGACGTGTTGAAAAGCAAGTGGCAGGGGTTCAGTTGTCTATGGCGATGAATATTCACATTCAAAACAATAGTATTTATGAGGTACCAAGAGCAGGAATTAATGTAAGTGAAGGAACTTGGGGTGGCCACTTGATTGAAAATAATGATGTGTTCAATACAGTATTGGAAACCGGGGATCATGGGGCTTTCAACTCATGGGGCAGGGACCGATTCTGGCATCCCCAAAGAAAGGTAATGGATAGTCTTGTAAGTGAAAATCCCCAAATGCCCTATTGGGATGCCATTCACACTACCATAATTAGAAACAACCGTTTTCGCTGTGACCATGGCTGGGACATTGATTTGGATGATGGCTCTTCCAATTACCATATTTACAATAATTTGTGCTTAAATGGTGGGATTAAATTACGGGAAGGGTTTGATAGACAGGTGGAAAACAATATCATGGTAAACAATGGTTTCCATCCCCATGTTTGGTTTGAAAATAGTAAGGATATTTATAAAAAGAATATTTCCATGACCAAACATTTCCCAATTCGTCTTGAAGGATGGGGGGATGAAGTAGATTATAACCTGTTTCCTGATTCAATATCCTTGGCTTTAGCTAAAGAAAATGGAACAGATTCCCATAGTACCTATGGGAATCCACAATTTATTTCGCGTGAATCAGGTGATTTTAGGGTTATAAAAAACTCACCGGCACTTCCCTTAGGCTTTGAAAATTTTCCAATGGATAATTTTGGAGTTCAAAAGTCAAATTTAAAAGCAATAGCTAAACAGCCCAATATTCCTGAATTGAATGCTTTATATGCCCAAAATGACACTATTAATACAAAAATTTGGTTGGGGGCTAAACTAAAGAATGTTGAAACCCTTGCCGAACAATCTGCCTCAGGTTTACACAATTTGGCTGGAGTTATTGTTTTAAGTGTAGCCAATGAAAGTAAATTGGCAATGGCAGGCATAGAAGAGTCAGATGTAATTGTGGAAGTAGGTGGTGAAGAAATAAAAGATATCACAAGTTTTCTCATAAAATATCAGGAAAACTTATGGCGTGGTTATTTAAATTTAACCATTGTACGGAATCAGAAAAAGAAGAATATTAAGGTAGACTTACAATGATTTTTTCACTTTCAAATAGCTTCCTTATTGGATCTCACACAGTGCGCTTACTAAGGTTATTCTTTTAAGAATCTTGTAATAAAAGGTGAAAAAAACCAGAAAGTTTGAGTTCTGTGAAATTTTAAAATTATTATTGTAAAAACGGTAACTTCTTTTTTGCGTTTTGGATATTATTTTTTGCTTTTTAAACAATTTGCTCAAATAAAGCGTTAAAAATCAGCAGTGTTTATATTTTATATATAGCAAAATTGTTAATTTTGCGTAGTCATAAGGTGAAGATTTTCCTAAAAGAATAAGGATTTCATTGAAATTTCAGGTCACATTTGAATGGTAAAATAAATAGGTAAATGGTTTTTTAAAGTGATAAAATCCTAAAGGTACTGTTTTTTAAACAGGTAAATCGATTAATTTTTTTCTCAATTAAAGGAAATTATTTTTCGTATATCTTATTTGAAATTAATGTTGAATTATACTACCTGATATATAATGAACAATTAATAAAAATACAGAATTTTAGATTTATATTTTTTATATTATTTATTTATAACGGCCCTAATATTATGGAAAAAAGTAAAATATATTTATTTGCAATATCGATTGTATTGCTATTGAATGGATGTAATCTATTCTCGCCCGAAGATAAGGTCGATACAGATAACGACGCCTTGTCTTTATCCATTCCATCAGGATTTGATTTCAGTACATACCATGATGTTACTATCAATATAGAAGATGATGGCAATTATGCGAAATATGAAATTTTTGCCTATACAGAGGATTTATACGATGCCGGAACTGAAACCTACGAAGATGAATTTGGTGAAACAGTGACAGAAACGGTCTATAAATCTGATGTGATGGATAAATTGATTTTTAGCGGTGTTCCCAAAGAAGGAGTGTTGATCCAAACCATCAATTTACCCAAGTTTTATGATAAAGTCTACATTCGTAGAAATGAAAACTTAGCCTTTACATCCTCCATTGAAGAGATCGTAGACCAAAGGGTTGACTTCAAATATTATAATGCCGGCTCCAATGAGAGAACATTAGTAGAAGGTGATGTTACAGATTATTTATATTGTGTAAATGGTAGTGGACAGCTGTTTCAAGTTGATCCATTGACAGGTAAATTAACAGACCTTTCAAATATGCCCATGGGTAGTTATACCTGTGCGATTGACCAAGAAAATAAAGTTCTTTATTCTATTGGTAAATCCAAACCCTATCCATTAATGAAATACTCCATTGTGGATAATAGTTGGGAAACGGTGGCTAACCTTGGAATGGGAGGGCCTAGGTTGGATTTTAATGATGAGGATGGCTTGTTGTATTTCTCTGATAACAAAGCAAAGCTGTTTATTTTTGACCCTGCCACCGGAGAAAATTTAGATAATAAAAATATTTTAGGATTGCACAACACCACAGGAGGTGATTTGGCTTTTGCAGAGGATGGTACACTTTTTATTTGTACATTTTCCGGTTTATATGAGTTGGAATTAAACGATGACGGGGATTATGAAAGTACTAGAATCAGTGCGGATAATCTACCATTTACCCCTACATCAATGACTTTTGATTCCAACAAAGAATTATGGTTGGCTGAAGCCTCATCCAGTGCAGACCTAATCATTATGGATACTGAAACAGGTGGTTGGGAATATCGATATGGAGCAAGGGCCAATAACGGTACCGATTATGGAAGAAAGTTAAATGACCTGACCACATTTAGGGTATATTCCGATGTAGTTGATGAAACGGATTCTGATGGTGACGGTATTAAAGATTCTGATGATGCCTATCCGGATGATGCAGATGCAGCCTTCGAGTCCTTTACTCCAAGTAAGTATGGAAAAGGAACCATAGCTTTTGAAGATTTATGGCCTTCTTCCGGTGATTACGATTTTAATGATGCTGCATTAAGTTATCAAGCCATTGCTATTTTGAATTCAGACAATTTAGCTGTTAGATTGGAATTTATTTGTAATATTAAAGCCAACGGGGCAGGGTATACCAATGGAATCGGCTTTGAAATAGAAGGTTTGGATCCCTCTAAAATTGCAAGTGTAACAGGAACATCTCTTAATCAAGGCTATATTACCACCAATGATAATGGAACAGAGGCAGACCAAGAGAATGCCGTAATTATTTTAGCTGATGATGTTGATAATATATTAAACGAAACTACTATTACAGTTAGTTTTAATGAGCCGATT
>NZ_CAXBOC010000229.1:0-8310 GCF_963976465.1 uncultured Cyclobacterium sp.
TTCCTATTACCTATGTAAAGGATTTTGACACTCAAGCAAATAATTTAGTAAATGCAGAATTCTTGGTGCCATATATCCGATATGAAATAACTTCAGTGAAGGCAGACGATATTGAATTTCAAGTTTTAACCCTTCGAGCGGACCAACCAAGCGCTATTCCCTTGAACTATAAAATCTATAAAATATCAAAAACTGATTATGCAAGAGTTAAAAATGCCAAAGGACGTGAAATTTTAAGTTTTGGTGCACTTGCATTACCTGTTAAATTAAGGTCATCTGAAGGAGAAATTAATTTTGAAACAGATTTCAATGTGAATTTCACTTTGGCAGTTAGATTACGAGAGAGTTTTATAAATGATTGGGATTTGACTTGGCAAATCGGATTTGGTTTGGGGTCAACAAACTTAACATCGACCAATTCAAGTATAGAAGCAGGTAAGGACCAAAGTGTAGAAACAATAACAGGTTTAACTGGTATAAATTTAAGATTTCAGACTTTTCAAATTGGTTTGTATACAGGTGTAGATTATATAAACAACCAATCAGAATATGACTGGAAATACAATGGTAATATGTTTATTTCTGCGGGTATTGGAATTAATATTTTCGGTGGACAGTCTAAAAAAGAGAAAAAAGAGGAATAAAGCCACACTCAACATTGGACAATAAAAGTAAGTCAATTACTTTATAAATTAAAAAAGGAGGGAAGCTTGAATTTTGGGTATGGTAATGATGAGAAGATAAAATAGAAAGGTATTTTTACAACTATTGAAAGAATAAGCTTGAATGGCAGATAACCAAACTCCTGAACAAATTGCTCGTGACCGCATAGATGAAAAGCTGCGTCTTGCTGGATGGGTTATTCAGGAAAAGACGAAAATTGACTTTGGGGCTGGCATTGGAATTGCCATAACGGAGTATTTAACTGAAGTTGGTCCTGCAGATTATGTATTGTTTGTGGATAGAGCACCAGTAGGGGTAATTGAAGCAAAGAAAGAAGAGGAAGCCCAGAATATTACCGTCGTTGAAGATCAGTCTGGATCTTATGCTTCCAGTAAACTAAAATATTTCAACAATGAACCACTGCCTTTTATATATGAATCAACAGGTGTAATAACGCGCTTTACAAATACAAGAGACCCAAAACCAAGAGCCAAAAATGTTTTTTCTTTTCTTAGGCCAGAGACTATCAAACAGCAACTAAAAGTTGAAGAAACCCTCAGAGGACGCTTGTTCAACTTTCCAACTTTGGAAAAAGGAAACTTGCGTGATTGTCAATTTTCAGCAATAAAGAATCTTGAAGTTTCTTTTGAAGAGAATAAGCCAAGAGCCTTGATTCAAATGGCTACAGGTGCCGGAAAAACTTTTACAGCAATTTCTTCCATTTATCGTTTGCTGGAATATGGGGATGCAAAGCGCATTTTATTTCTAGTAGATACCAAAAATTTGGGGGAGCAAGCAGAACAGGAGTTTATGGCATTTACCCCTCCTGATGAAAATAGAACATTTACCGAACTTTATTCTGTTCAGCGTTTGACGTCATCTTTCGTAAACCCTGATCCCCATGTTTGTATTAGTACGATTCAACGTTTATATTCGATTTTAAAGGGTGAAGTATTGGATGAAAAAGCCGAAGAAGAAAACCCAAATGAAAAAGGCTGGCTACCAAAAGAGCCACTACCGGTTGTGTACAATCAAAAAATACCAATTGAGTTTTTTGATTTTATAGTAATTGATGAATGTCACCGCTCCATTTACAATCTATGGCGGCAAGTCTTGGAATATTTTGATTCGTTTTTGATTGGGCTAACTGCTACACCAGACAAGCGTACTTTTGGTTTTTTTAATGAGAATATTGTAAGTGAATATCCTCACGAAGAAGCTGTGGCCGATGGAGTAAATGTTACTTATGACACCTATTTGATTGAAACCAAAATAACCAAGACAGGGGCAGTAATTGAAGCAAAGGAGTTTGTTGATAAGCGTGAAAAGTTAAGCAGGCGCAAGCGTTGGGAACAACTTGATGAAGATGTAACCTATACTTCCAATCAATTGGATAAGGATATCGTTAACCCGAGCCAAATTAGGAATGTCATAAAGGCTTTTAAAAACAAATTACCTGAAATATTCCCAGGCAGAAAGGAAGTACCGAAAACTTTAGTTTTTGCCAAAACAGACAGCCATGCAGATGATATTATAAACCTTATACGAGAAGAGTTTGGTGAAGGAAACAGTTTTTGCAAAAAGATAACTTATAACACAGTAGAGAATCCTAAAACAGTATTGTCTTCTTTTAGAAATGATTATTATCCACGCATTGCGGTTACGGTAGATATGATTGCCACTGGTACAGACGTAAAACCATTGGAGTGCCTTATATTTATGCGAAATGTAAAATCTAAGGGCTATTTTGAACAGATGAAAGGTCGTGGCACAAGAACTATTAGGCTAGAAGATTTAAAAAAAGTAACACCCTCAGCAATAGCAACCAAAGACCATTTCGTTATTGTTGATGCAGTTGGAGTTATGAAAACCACTAAAACGGACAGCCGACCTTTGGAACGAAAAAGAGGTGTGGCTCTTAAAGATTTGATGTATGCCGCTATGATGGGAAATGTTGATGAAGATTTATTTGTATCGCTTGCCGGTAGACTGGGACGTATAGAAAAGCAAATAACCCAAGATGAGAAAAACAAATTTCAAGATTTGGCCAAGGGGAAATCAATCAATCAAATGACAAAGGATTTGTTGGGAGTTTTTGATCCGGATAAGGTGCAGGACTTTGCCAAAGCTAAATATGAGCGGCCCACTCCTGCTCAGGTGGATGAAGCACAAGAAGAAATGGCAAAAAAAGCAACTATCGCCATTACAGGTGAATTGATTGAGTATACAGACAATGTGCGAAAGTCTCTAGAACAGATTATTGATGTTGTCAATATTGATGAATTGGAATTTGCAGGCTGGGACACTCAAGCACAGCAAAAAGCGGCTGAGTTGGTAGCGGATTTTAAAAACTATATAGAAGTCAATAAGGATGAAATTGTGGCATTGAGCTGGTTTTACGCCCAACCTTATGAGAGGAAAGAATTGACCTATAAAATGGTGAAGGAACTGTTGGAAAAGCTAAAGGAAGACAAACCCATTTTAGCGCCACTACGTATTTGGCAAGCGTATGAACATATTGATAATTTGCAAAGGAGCCAGCCACTTAATGAAATGATCGCTTTGGTAAGTTTGGTGCGTAGGGTAATGGGCTTAGATGAGAAGCTTACTCCATATAACAAAGCCGTGGACAAGCGCTTTCAAGATTGGGTTTTTAAAAAACAAGCTGGTAATCTAAAATATACCGAAGATCAAATGATATGGTTACGAATGATAAAAGACCATATTGCTACTTCCTTTAATTTAGAAAAAGATGATTTGGATTATAGCCCTTTTGATACTAAAGGTGGCCTGATGAAAATGTGGAATTTGTTTGGAGACAATCTAGATGAAGTGATTGATGAACTTAATAAAGAATTGGTGGCGTAATGGTAAATAGTTGGATAGAAGTAGAATTTGAAGAATTAGTTGATTACATACAGCCCACAAAGTATATAGTAAGAAGCACAGATTATAAGGAAAATTATAAAACCCCAGTATTAACCCCTGGGAAATCTTTTATCAAGGGTTATACAAACGAGGAAGACGGTATTTTCAAACAGCTTCCTGCAATAATATTTGATGATTTTACAACCGCATCAAGGTATGTTAACTTTCCTTTTAAGGTAAAATCATCAGCAATGAAGATTTTAGTGCCTTTCTGCGATTTGATAAATTTGAAATATGTTTTTTATGCTATGCAAATTACCGATGTAAGAAGCGATACTCATAAAAGATATTGGATTTCAGTTTTTTCAAAAAGTCATATCCCATTGCCCCCAATAAACGAGCAGAATAGAATCATTGATAAAATAGAAGAACTTTTCAGTGATTTAGATAATGGTGATGAAAATCTAAAAAAAGCACAAAACCAAGTGAACGCATATAGACAGGCATTGCTTAAATATGCCTTTGAAGGCAAACTAACCGAGCAATGGCGTAAAGAAAATAACCCTGAACCTGCAGAAAAACTGCTTGAATTCATCAAAGAAGAACGCCAACAACGCTACGAACAGGAACTTAAAGATTGGAAAGCTGCGGCAAAAGAATGGGAGAAAAATGGGAAGAAAGGAAGGAAACCGGGGAAGCCTACCAAACTAATCGATTTTGCACCTTTACATCAAGAAATTTTAGAGCAGTTACCACCAATACCTAAAGATTGGGAATGGATTAGAAATAATGATATCTTATATTATGTAACTAGCGGTTCTAGAGATTGGAAAAAGTATTATGATGAAACCGGAGCCTATTTTATACGGACACAAGATATTAAAACCAATAAGCTAGAAATTGAAAATGCAGCCTATGTGAATCTTCCTGAAAATGTTGAAGGGAAAAGGAGTTTAGTACAGAAAGGGGATTTGTTAATGACTATAACAGGGGCCAATGTAGGTAAGATAGCCTTTATAAAAGATGAAATACCAGAGGCTTATGTCAGCCAATCTGTGGCTTTGATGAAGCCTATCAATCCTAAAATAACCCCCTACCTGCATCTTTACTTCCAATCAGATGTCTATGGTGGTAAAATGATAAAAGGGTTAGTTTATGGAGTTGGAAGACCTGTTTTGAGTCTTGAAAATATGCGTGAAGCTCCTTTGGCGCTGTGTTCTTTTGAAGAACAAGAACAAATCATTTTGGAGATAGAATCCCAATTTTCAATAATTGAAAATCTTGAAAAAACGATAGAATCAGGACTTAATAAATCAGAAGCCCTACGCCAATCTATTATAAAGAGAGCATTTGAAGGAAAATTGGTGACGCAAGACCCTAATGATGAGCCAGCATCAGAACTACTCAAACGAATACAGGCAGAAAAGAAAAAATACCAAGAAGAGCAGAAGAAATTAAGGAAAAAAGCACCAAAAAAAATAAAGAAGATGAGTAAAGGACTGAGCATTGAAGAAGTACTCAAAACTTCAGACAAACCCATGCTGACCAAAAATGTA
Organism: uncultured Cyclobacterium sp.; assembly: GCF_963976465.1. Classification (NCBI taxonomy): domain Bacteria; kingdom Pseudomonadati; phylum Bacteroidota; class Cytophagia; order Cytophagales; family Cyclobacteriaceae; genus Cyclobacterium; species uncultured Cyclobacterium sp. The sequence goes on from NZ_CAXBOC010000229.1 coordinate 5,088, forward strand.
TGGCAGAAAAGTAAGCATAAGGAAAATATCGAGGAGTTTTACGCTGAATTAAAAAAGGTTAAAAGCAAGGTTGATGAAGTCAAGAAAGGAACTCAATCACTTTTATCCTTATCAAAATGAGAATTGATAAAGTTTATATAGAAGATTTTAAAAATCTCAAAAAATTCTGTATTGATTTTGATGAAGATCAAATGAATACAGTACTTCTCGGACAAAATGCTACTGGCAAATCAAATTTGATTGAAGCACTAGTAAATATTTTCAAATACTTAGACTTAAGTACACCAACTTCAAGACGCTTTCCAGAATTTAACTATTGGATAAAGTATTATTGTCACGGCAAAACAATTATTATTGATTATACTGAATCAAATTATAAAATTAATGTCGAGGAAGATGAAAAAAGACCTTCATTTTCAGAGTTTTTCAGTAAAGAAGGAAAAAGAAATTTTCTGCCCAAATATATATTTACCTATTATTCAGGTGTAAGCAATCGCTTAGACGAGATTTTTTGGGAACATCAAAGGAATTTCTATAATAAAATAATCAAAAAAGATTTTGAAATTGATGAGCTCGATGATTTACGCAGGCTGTTCTATGTAAAGCCAATACATAGCTTTTTTGTTTTAATGGCATTCTTTGCACTTGAAAGAATGGAAAAGAAATCGAAAGACTTTCTAAATGATGTGCTAGGAATCGAAGACCTTGAGTCAGTTCTTTTTGTGTTGCAAGAACCTATTTGGAAAAGTAAATCAGGTGATCCGAGATTCTGGAATGCAGAAGGTCTTGTTAAGGATTTCTTAAGTGTATTATATGACTCTTCTTATGCACCTATACTTTCTGATGAAACGATTTATCCTGATTTTAGAAGTAAGGGCGTAAAGAGAGAAAAGCTCTATCTCTATGTATCTGACAAAAAGAAATTGAAGGAATTTGCTGCTAAATACTTCGATTATAGTAACCAAAAACCGAGTAACACATTTTTATTTAAGGCTCTTGAAAGTACTTACATATCTGATATGCTAGATGAAGTGAAAGTCAGAGTCAAAAAAAAGAAAGATGGAATTGTAACATTTAAAGAGTTAAGTGAAGGTGAACAGCAATTACTAACGGTGATTGGGTTATTAATATTCACTAGAGAAGAAGAGTCATTAGTTCTCCTTGATGAACCGGATACTCACTTAAATCCTTTATGGAAGTATGATTATTTACATTATTTGAAAAAACTTGTTAAATCCAAATCTAAACTAGAGACTAGTGTTGAAGATTTAGAGGATTTACATGAAGATAAGACTACTCAAGTAATCATAAACACGCATGATCCTTTAGTTATAGGGAGTATGGTGAAATCGCAGGTTCGATTATTTGGTAAAGAAAAACCGGTAATGAGTCAAGAAGTACCAAAAGATAAATTTGATGAACTTAGACTCCATGCCTTGAGTGAGGCTATCGAGCCCGATATTGATCCAAGAGGGCTAGGGGTGGCAGGGATATTGACAAGTGATCTTTTTGGCCTACCATCTACATTAGATGTGGACACTCAAAAATTATTAGATGAAAGGAATGAACTTTTGTTTCTAGAAAGTGAGAGCAAGTTAAATGAGCAACAGGAAAAAAGACTTAAAGACCTATATGAAATATTAAATAGTGCTGGATTTTCTCAAATATTCAAGGACCCACTTTATTCCGAATTTGTGATTGCCTATCAAAAGTATTTACGTGACAAAAGAGATTCAACTACCGGCAGTAATAATGAGACAAAGAGCAAAGCTTTTGAAATAGTTAGTAAAATGATGAAGAATAGAGCATGATTTATATTGACTTAAAAAAATTGAAGCCATCACAAGACTGGCTGGATAAATCACAAGAGCTTCTTGATGAATTAATTGTTAATAGAGATAACAAAGCTAAACGAGATGAGATAATTGATAGATCTTCCAGTCAAAAGCATTGGAAGGGTTTAAAGGAAGAACTTAAGAGATTATCTTATGGAAAATGCTGGTATTCAGAAGCCCGAGAAATTTATTCCTACTATCACGTGGATCATTTTAGACCAAAAAAAAGAGCAATTGATGATACATCAGGAGTTAAAATTGAACGCGATGGTTATTGGTGGTTTACTTTTGATTATAAAAATTATAGGATATCTGGCGGTGTAGGCAACACATTGAAGGTAGATCACTTTGCTGTAAGAACTAATTGTGCAACACGCCCGGAAGATGATTGTGAAGATGAAATAATTTATTTTCTTGATCCTACCAAAAAGAATGATCCTAAAAAATTAATTGTAAATGAGAATGGTGAAATGAAACCTGCTAATATTATTGATACAAACTGGGATCATATTAGAGCAAAGTATACTATTAAAAAGTTGGACTTAAACTTTCAAGACTTAAAAACAGCGAGGCACATCAAATGGAAAAAGTCCAACACTCTTATACAGGAAGTTGATATTTTAGACGCAGAATATCAATCTACACCATCAGTTAGGAGAGAAGAAAGACTAGAAAATAAACTAGAAGAAATTAGAAAATTGATTGCTCCATGTGAAGAGCTATCTGCAACAGTAAGGGCTTGCCTCCGAGCTTCAAGAAGAGATTGGGCACTAGCACTATTGGAGGAATCAATAGAGGTGGATAGTATATGCGCTGACTTTATTTTTCCAGAAGAAAAAGAAGTTGTGGAAGATTCTACACAAAACTGATTTCATGAAATTAGAAGTATTAAATAGAACCCATATCGAGCAAGCAGCATCTATCATAGATCAACAAGGTATTCCAAAAAATCTTGTACGGAGTCAGTATTATGTTGTGGTTAATGGGAAAGAGTATCCATTTAAGCACTTGGTTCGAACTGCATATGAATTGGCCACCGGAGGGCAGTTACAATTTCAGTCCAACGAAACGTATCGTGGATATGTCGAAAATGAGTTAAGTTTCGAGTTTCGATATTATGAAGGAGGGTATAATTTCTTTACCAAAGGGGAATTAGATTTTTATAGTTCAGTCGTCAACACAGATTATAGAATTTCTAACCCAGCTCAGGAATATTATGGTCAAAAACTTTATCCGATTATTGCCAAAGCAAATTATTGGGCAGAGCAATTATTAATAGAAGGTTTTAAACTTAAAAAAGACGGGAACTGGTTGAGTGGCTATGTATCTCGTGTAAAACCATATTTTTGGCCTAGAATATATAGCGGAGAAGATAAAGACATTTTTTT
>NZ_CAXBOC010000230.1:0-8301 GCF_963976465.1 uncultured Cyclobacterium sp.
CCGAGGCCACCTCCGCAAAACTTAAAAGGCAGTCCAATGTAGCCAAGACCCTTGCATTCTGCTGGATTTGTTCTACATAATCCCCTGCATCCTGAACCAAAAGTTGAAAATACTTTTGCTCCAAGGCTATCAACCTCTCTTCAGCATGCAATATCTTTTCTTCATACTCCTTCAACTCTTCGGTGATGTATCGTTCTGCATTCACCAAGGTTTGCTTCCGTATCCATTCCGGTGGCACCTTGTCTTTATGGGTATTGCTCACTTCCAAATAATAGCCAAACACCTTATTGAAGGCTACTTTCAAGGAGGTAATCCCTGTACGTTGTACTTCCCTTTGCTGAATTTGAACTAGGTAATCTTTCCCTGAATTGGCCAACTTCCTGTATTCATCCAAGTCCGAATCCACACCATTTTTTATGATCCCCCCTTGATGGGTTAGCATGGGTGCATCTTCCATTAGCTCTTTGTCAATCTTCTCCAGCAAATAGGAGCAAGAATTCAGTTGGTCAGACAATTTTTTTAAAGCACCATTTTGCTGGGTCTTTAGCAGCTCCTTGATGGGCAGGGTATAATTAAGGGCTTTTTTAAGATGGTTCATTTCCCGGGGATTGATCCTGCCCACAGCCACCTTGGAAATCAACCGCTCCAGGTCACCAACATGCTTGAGGTGGGAGAAAAGCTCTTCTCTTAACTCTGAATGCTCATAGAAAAAGCCGACTGATTTTTGCCTTTCTACAATCAATGCTTTCTCTTGCGGTCCAAAATCTGAATAAGAGGCACGCCGCCTTCCTGTTGAGGATATACCAGCTCTAAATTCCTAATGGTAAATTTATCCAACCACACATATTTCTCTTCAGCGATACGGGAGATGGAAACAATATGCTTGACTTGCTTGTGTTCCGTTTCTTCCAAATAATAAAGAATGGCACCCGCCGCAGTAATGCCAAGCTCCATGTTTTCCACGCCAAACCCTTTAAGGTTGTTGGTTTCAAAGTGGTTGGTGAGTTTTTCATACGTATAGGCAGGCTGAAAAACCCAATCCTCGCAATGAAAGGTATGAAAATCATTTTTTAACAAAGCTCCGGCAGCCCCCTTAGCAGCTTTGGAATAGATAACCTCAGAAGGGTTGAAACTCTGTAAAAGCTTTTCAATATAGGATTGGTGCCCTTCGGCGCACATAAATTCTCCCGTGGAGAGATCTAAAAACGCAATCCCTAATCGTTCTTTCCCAAATTGAATACTGGCTAAAAAATTGTTTCGACGTTTATCCAGTACATTGTCATTGTAAGCCAAACCGGGTGTCACCAATTCTGTAACCCCTCGCTTTACAATTCCCTTTACCTCCTTTGGATCCTCCAGCTGGTCGCAGATTGCCACTCTATTTCCTGCCCTGATCAACTTGGGGAGGTAAGTATCCAGAGAATGGTGTGGAAACCCGGCCAACTCTATATGAGAGGCAGAGCCATTGGCTCTTTTGGTCAGGACAATGTCAAGGATCTTGCTTGCCTTAACTGCGTCTTCTCCAAAGGTTTCATAAAAATCCCCTACCCTAAAAAGCAAAATAGCTCCGGGATGCTTTGCCTTGATGGCATTGTACTGTTTCATTAAAGGGGTTTCTTTGGCTTTCGTCTTGCCCATCGTGTTTTTTCTGTTTCAGGACATGAATTTAATTAAGAATGTAAGGGAAACAAAACCTAAATTTAAACCTGTCTTCCCTTTGACATTGTTTTTAATGCCATTAAATAAGTAAATTTGATCGCTTGAAGGTATTATTTTACCTATCACTCATTGAATCAGCGTGTTAAAAATTTTAAATTTTCTGCCATGAAAAAACTCAGCATGGATGAACTCAACCGGCTCTCTATAGAAGATTTCAAAGAGGTCGAGAAAAATCCAATGGTCTTGATATTGGATAATGTCCGTAGCCTTAACAATGTAGGGGCGGCATTCAGGACTTCTGATGCTTTTCTGGTGAAAAAAATTTTCCTATGTGGTATTACAGGTAAACCCCCGCATAGAGAAATTCATAAAACAGCCCTGGGCGCCACCGAATCGGTAGACTGGGAACACCATGAGAGCACATTAGAAATAATCAATAGATTAAAAAATAAAGGATATGAGATCTGTGCTTTGGAGCAGGCTTCTCACAGCACCCCTCTCAATGAATTTGCTCCAAAACCAGGAAAACCATATGCCTTTATTTTTGGTAATGAGGTCTTTGGTGTGGAAGAAGATGTGGTATCGGCTGCAGACCAAGTGTTGGAAATCCCTCAATTTGGAACCAAACATTCGTTAAATATTTCTGTAAGTATTGGCATAACACTCTGGGACATGGTCAGCAAAATGAAAGCCTTTAAATAGAAAGGTAAAACACATGTTAATTGAAATTTTTTGACCTTTTTATTATTCCTCTCTTTTGAGGTACTTGTCTATAATTTCATCTGTTTCCTGATCCTCTGCCAGCTCCAATAGTGCTCGATTCACCTCATAAATTAAAGGGCTTTCTAAAGGAAAGGCAAAACCATACCCCTGCTTGTAATATTCTGCTTTGGCCATAAACAATTCTTCATCTTCCACTTTCTTGAGATGGAACAACAGTTGGGGACGGTCGTACAAAACGGCAGCCACTTCCTCATTTTTCAACCTTGAAAATGCTTCTTCCAAGGAGTGGACACCTAAAGCATTGCCATTGTGCTCTTCTATAAACACTTCCGAAGGGGAATTGGCTATCGTCGCTACATTCTTATTGGCCAATTGTTCAATATTTGAAATTGGCGAGGTTCCCAAAGAGTTCAGGGTCAGGGTACTGGCAATTCCGGCCACCATGGAGGTAGCAAAAATAATGGATATAATCATCCAACTTCCTGCAATTATTCTTCCGGTTAAAGTAATTGGAGCCTTGTCTCCATATCCTGTAGTACTCATGGTCACAATGGCCAACCACATCCCATTGCCGATACCATCAACCGGGTCCTCAGGAAATTGATCCTTTGAATGCTTCCTTTCAGCCAACCAAAGCATGGTGCCTACAATGGCCAAAATAAATAAGAACACAAAAACTGCAATTAATAACCTGACACTAAAGAAGGGTTTGATTTTGTCCCAAAAACTCATTTTAGCTGACCGGGAAACGATGGCTAAACTAGAATTATAAAAAGGTTGGGAAAACCTAAAATTTTCCACCCTGCTGGAGGTAATACTGATAGGTCCAATTACCAAATCCAATGCCCCCTCTTCCAAGGAATGCAAAGCGGCATCTACAGTAGTATAGGACTTAAAATAATAATTCCATCCATGTTTGGCTGCCAATTCTTCCCAAATCTCCACTGAAATCCCGCTAACATCCTGCCCTTCACCATATACAAACGGCTCACTTCCTGCCACTCCCACAAGCAAAGTATCAATGTCTAAGCGCAATTGACGGGCTTGAAGGCTTGTGGTTAGGAGTAAAAGGCATAGTATTGATAAGATTAAGTTTTGGGCTTGATGGTTTTGAAACATGTGATTATGTTTTATTAAAGACATTCTAATTTATTGATTTATTTCAATAAATTGAATTTAAAACACTTCCAATATGATGTATAAACGTTCATTTGGCACCTAAAAGACGTAGGTTTAGGCCTTGCCAAAAAAAAAATTATCTACAAAAAAATTTAAATATGAGAAATACTTTTTATTGGGTAATCTTCACCTTTATCTGCGCTTGCAATAACCATAAGGAGGTGAAAAGTGATCTGGCCAAATTAAATATTACATTGGACACTGTGATTATCGATTCAGGTCAGGAAATACTATTTCTTAACGGTAAATTAAGATTAAGTACCCTAGGCGATGATAAAAAACACCTATATAATTTCAATAGTCAGGAAAATGCCATTGAACAGATCAATCTCAACACATTGGCTTTTGAGAAAAAATATGGGTTCGAAAAAGAAGGGCCTGATGGAACCGGTGACAATGTTTCTGCATTGAGCCTCCTTGATAAGGGAAGGGTATTTATAAGCTCCTTTCCTAGAGATCATATTTTCGATTGGCAGGGTAATAAAATCGAAAGTTTTGATATTACAGCAATCAGTAAGGACTTGAACCAACATCAAGAGGGAGACCGGCCATACAAAACTTTATATTTAGATCAAGGATCTCGACTAGTATCCTTGATACAAAATTTTGAAAAGAAATCCAGTAAGCTGGCCATAATCAACCAGCAAAAGAAAAACATGATCAAATGGCCTATTCCGGCCATAGAAAAAGCTAAAAATTTTGATCTAACCCTCAACAGTGGAGGAATGGAGATTGCCCTGGGAAATGTTCATTACCTTGTTAAAGAGGGGGATCAAATTATTTTAGGGACAGGGGTAAGCCATGAACTCTACGTAATAAATATTGAAAATGATTCCCTTCAATACAAAACTTACCAAAGCAATTTAACTCCTGGTGAAAAAAGTGGTAGCTATCCTGCTGTAGTGGGTGATCAAGCTGAATTGGCAAAATTACATCAGCAAATTCAGGAAGACATCAATTTCATGGCTCCGGTTTGGGATGAAAAAAAGCAGGTTTATTACCGTTTTTCTTTTCAATCCCTCTTTGATGAGACAAAAAAAATACAGGGATTTCCCCAGCCTAAGGGTGCGAAGGTCTTCCTAAGTGTTTTGGATAAGGACTTTAATCTGTTGGCTGAAACCCAGGTTTCTCAATTGAACCAAACCCCTGGATACTATTTTGCCAAAGATGGCAAACTATGGCTATTTGAAAATATTGAAGACGAAATGGGCTTTGTAAGGTTGGATATCAATTGGTAATCAATTCATTCCGGCCAAAAAAGATCAAATTAAAAATAATTACTAATTTTTTAGGAAATTAAAATTTTATCAGCTAAATTTTTAGTCTAAACTGATAACCTTATGAAATACAGTGCTTACTGCTTTGCTTTTTGCTTAATACTTGCTTGTAGTGGTCCAAAAACAGGAGAAGACGGAGCTTCCCCATCTTTAAATATCACCATGGATACTGTGTTAATTAATCCGGGGCAGGAAATATTATACCTTAATAGTAGATTAAGATTAAGTGCATTAAGTGATGATAAAAAATACCTATACAATGTCAATCCTCAAGAGTACTTAATTGAACAAATTGACCTCAACAACTTGGCATTTAAGAAAATTCACAGGTTTGAAAAGGAAGGGCCAAATGGTATAGGTCAATACTTTTTCCGTTTTTCTCTGATAGATGAGGATAGATTATTTTTTAGCACCTATGAGCATGAAGGTATATTTAATTGGGAAGGCAAAAAGCTTAAAACTTTCAATATTACTGAATTAGGAAAAGGACAAGGCCAGTTAGTAGATGAAGATAGGCCCTTTAAAACCATCAATCGGACACCCGGTGGAAATCAATTCGTTTCTTTAATTTCAAATTTCCAAGAAAAATCTAATTCACTAGCATTGATAGATCTGGATCAATCCACATTTATTAAACTTGCCATTCCTGCCATCGAAAAGGCACAAAAATTTCAGATTATTTTAAGAGAAGGGCAAGGAAGTGCAGCAACCGGTCTGGACCGGTACCTATTGAAGGAAGGTGACAAAATATTAGTGGGAACGGAGGCAAGTAGTGAACTTTATGTTATGGAAATGGAGAGCGATTCCCTCAAACACATTACTTTCAAAAGCCAACTCACTCCCAATGAAAAAACAGGAGAGTATCCCAGTGAAGTCAGTGACCGTACTCAGTTTAGAAATTACCTGATCAAAATTAAAGAAGAGATCAATTTCATGGCGCCTGTATGGGACGAGGAAAAACAAGTTTATTATAGGTTTTCTTATCAGATGACCTATGATGAATCTAAGGTTACTGATGAAAATCAATTTTTTCCACAACCTTCCGGGGCAATTGTTTACCTAAGTGTTTTGGACAAGGAACTCAATTTAATTACCGAAGGGAAAGTACCTGAATTAAGTAAAAGTCCCCCTTTTCATTTTGCCAAAGACGGTAAATTATGGCTATTTGAAAATGTCGAAGACGAGATGGGTTTTGTAAGGTTGGATATTAAATGGTGAACAACTGTAGAGAAAATTAGAGCCTAGGGAAGGAAATCACTTCAGATTTTTGAGAATTCCTTAAAAATTTAGGATAACTAAAAACTATCCACTAAATTTTATTCTCAAACTTTAAGCCAATGAAATCCAGCTTTTACTGCATTACTTTATTTATTTTTTTTGCGTGTAACCATTCAAAATCCACCAGTAACAGTGATGCACTACCTTCTTTAGAAATATCCTTAGACACCGTCGTGATAGATCCAGGTAAAGAATTTCTATTCCTTAATAGCAATTTGAGCTTAAGTACACTAAGTGAGGATAAAAAATACCTTTATAACATCAACTCCAAGGAATATACCATTGAGCAAATCAACCTAAATACCTTAGCATTTGAAAAAAAGTACCGCTTAGAAAAGGAAGGTCCGAATGAAGTTGGCCATAGTATACATACATTTTCACTCATTAATGAAGACAAACTTTTTATTAGCACTTTTTATAACGACGGTGTTTTTAACTGGCAAGGAGAAAAACTAGAAAGCTTAGGTATTAAAGAAATAGGAATTAGTTTAGGGCAGTTAAAAGAAGGTGACAGGCCCTATAAAACGGTTAGTATAGCTTCAGATGGTAGTAAATTTGCTTCTCTAATTCACAATTTTGAAGATAACAAACGTTCTTTTATTTTAATAGAACCAGCCAATAATACAATTAAAGAACTCCCAATTCCAGTCATTGAGAAAGCCAAAGATTTTGATATAATGTTGGTAGAAGAGAGGCCACTTGCCATTGTTGGTCCTCAACGTTATTTAAACATTGAGCAAGGAAAAGTCATACTGGGAACCGAAGCAAGTAGTGAACTTTACGTATTAGACAAGGACGCAGACTCGCTAAGACATATAACTTTTAATAGCCGGCTTATTCCCAATGAAAAGTCAGGCACTTATCCACCAGAAGTTTCAAGTAAGAATCAGTTTATAACCTATGCTCTAAAAATACAGAAAGACATCAGTTACAAGGCACCTGTTTGGGATGATAAAAGAAAGGTCTACTATCGATTTTCTTTTCAATATATTTTTGATGAAAATAACATACCAAAAGAGAAACGACTCTTTCCACGGCCTATTGGAGCAACAGTTTATCTAAGCGTCTTGGATAAGGATTTTAATTTGGTGGCAGAAGGAGCTGTTCCTCAATTGGATCGTACACCCTCCTTCCACTTTGCCAAAGACGGCAAATTATGGCTATTTGAAAATATCGAAGACGAGATGGGTTTTGTAAGATTGGATATATCCTGGTAAACTGAAACCTGACCTTTGGGGTTTCCAAAACCCCGAAGGTCTATGGATATGTTTTATAGAAAAATTTGTATTTTTATTCAACCAACCTAATACAAGTTATGACCGATATATTTGAAGTAGGGGGAATGTATCATATCTATACCAGAACAATTGGAAATGAAATACTATTTCGCAACGATGACAATTATGCATATTTCATAAAAAAATATTGTTATTATCTTGATGACAAATTGGATACTTTAGCCTTCTGTCTTCTTCCCAACCATTTCCATCTTTTGGTAAACATAAAAGAAAATTCGACCAATGAATTGATTGTTAAAGGATTTTCAGATTTCTTAAACTCCTATTCTAAAAGTTATAACAAAGTATTTAGTAGAAATGGCGCGTTGTTTCAACGGAAATTTAAACGCAAGAAAATTGATACGGAGGAATATTTAACCAGGATAGTTATTTACATTCATCTTAATCCGGTAAAACACGGATTAACCAGAGCTCCGTCGGAGTGGAAATTTTCTTCATATAGAAGCTATTTATCCAAAAGCCAATCCAAATTAAATAGAGAACTGGTTATAAAGTGGTTTGGTGGGTTAAATGGGTTTATTACCACTCACAACTCAAATACTGATCTTTTTCTACCTGAAGAATTTACTTTAGAAAAATATTGACCTTTGGGGTTTCCAAAACCCCGAAGGTCTTTTGCGTAAACAAAGTCATTAAAAACCTTCGCGATCTCAAAGACCACAAAGGTTAAGTTCCCCTGACCTTTGGGGTTTCCAAAACCCCGAAGGTCTTTTTCGTAACCGAAGTCATTAAAAACCTTCGCGGTCTCAAAGACCACAAAGGTTAAGTTCCCCTGACCTTTGGGGTTTCTAAAACCACAAAGGTCTTTTTCGTAAACAAAGTCATTAAAAACCTTCGCGATCTCAAAGACCACAAAGGTTAAGTTCCCCTGACCTTTGGGGTTTCCA